>JBCBHD010000036.1:0-15627 GCA_038526115.1 Pseudomonadota bacterium
TCCTCCAGCGTCGCTGCCCCTTCCCCAATGGCCGCATCGGGCAAGTCGAGCACTGGCGCATCGGCAAGCAGCTGACGCCGCCCAGCCTCACGCGCATTCTGCGCCGCGGATTCGCTCGCGGCAAAAGACGGTACCGCGCGGTCGTGTCGAATTGTGATTGCAGCATTCGCCTCGTTGCGATGCGAAAGGTCTGGATCGATCATCAGCGGATCGTTAAGCGCGCGAGCAAGCAGCGGATCGCCATTCGTAGCGATGGTCGCCATATCTGGTGCGCTCTCATCGCCGCACGCAGCGAGCGCGAGTGCCGGAAGCACAGCCATGGAAAGGGGGCGCGTATTCATCCAAATCACACTGCCAGACTTTGGTTAATTTTCACCTTTGAACCGTTCATCCCTTCGCGTGCAAACCGCCTAAATGCGAAAACGCCCTCACATCGTAATTGATATGAGGGCGCTTCCCGCGGCTGGTGGTGCCGCGCCCAGACCATTGGTGGGAATGGCCCAAGTCGATTTGAGCGAGCAGCGAATGGGTGGGCATCCGACCCGCTCGATTCTGTCATTCATCTATACGGACCTGAAGCTGAACGACCTGCAATCGATGCGGAAAGCTGATGTTCAGACACATCACGAGATGTTTCATGCCGGATCAGCTTGCAGCATGTCAGCACTAACCCTAGTGCGCGACAGCCATGGCTAGCGATCCTGATCCCACAACTGCCTCTGGCGGCGCGCAGCCTTCAGGACTTCCCGCTGCGCTGGGTGCGTACATTATGTGGGGTTTTCTGCCGCTTTACCTGCTGCTCGTTACCAGCGTGCCGCCGTTCGAATTCGTCGGCTGGCGCATCATTTGGACGCTGCCATTTTGCTTACTGATCGTTGCCCTGCGCCGCCAGTTTCCTGCTTTGAAAGAGGCGCTCACAAATCGTCGTACCCTGATAGCATTGTTTGCCAGTGCTACCCTGATTGCGATCAACTGGTTCGTCTACATTTGGGCAATCATGCACAATCAAGTCTACGCCGCGAGCCTGGGATACTACCTTAATCCCTTGCTCAATGTTCTGCTTGGCACGCTGTTGCTCGGTGAAAAGCTCTCAAGATGGCAATGGCTTGCAGTTGCGATTGCGGCATCCGCAGTAGCCCTGTTGGCAGCGGATGCACTCACCACGCTCTGGATCAGCCTCAGTCTCGCTTTCAGCTTTGGCCTCTATGGCATTGTACGCAAACAGGTAAATGTCGGCTCACTTCCCGGCCTCACCATCGAAAGTGCTATTCTCCTGTTGCCCGCTGTGGGAATTGCCTGGTGGTATGCTCAAACGCCAGAAGGCCCATCATTCGGCACAAGCTGGTTCTTGAGCCTCGCGATCGCTTTCTCCGGAGTGGTCACCGCAGTCCCGCTGCTGCTTTTCGCTCTGGCAGCGCGGCGGATGAACTATTCGACACTAGGTTTCATCCAATACCTCGCGCCCACGATCGTATTCTTTTTGGGCCTGATCGTGTTTCAGGAGGAACTGAAACTGGCTCAACTCGGCAGCTTCATATTGATCTGGATAGCCGTGGCGATCTTTGTGACAGATCTTTGGAGCCGCACGCGCCGCTCAAAAAACCCCGTTACCAGCACTTAGTCGACAAGCTGCCATCCTAACGTTTGCCCTGCATGCCAAGGCACGATCGCTTCATCGACCAAATCCAAAGTGTCTGGAACAACCACATCGCGGCGCCGCAATGTCACCTGATCCTCATTGACCGGCAAGCCGTAAAACGCCGGTCCGTGCAGCGAGGCAAACCCTTCAAAGTTCTCCAAAGCGCCTTCCTGATCGAAGACTTCCAGATAACTCTCGAGAGCGAAGGGTGCGTTGAATATCCCTGCACAGCCGCATGATGACTCCTTGGCTGAACGAAGGTGTGGCGCGCTGTCAGTCCCCAAGAAGAACTTCGCAGACCCCGAAGTCGCTGCCTCGCGCAAAGCCAAGCGGTGGGTCTCGCGCTTAGCCACTGGCAAACAGTAATTGTGCGGCTGAATGCCGCCCACGAGCATCGCGTTTCGATTTATGTGGAGATGCTGCGGCGTGATGGTCGCTGCGACATTTTCGCCAGCGCTCCGGACGAACTCGACAGCATCGAGCGTGGTAATGTGTTCAAATACAACCTTGAGCTTCGGGAAGTTACTAACAATCGCGTTCAAATGCCGCTCAATAAATTCCGCTTCCCGGTCGAAAACATCAATGTCGGCATCTGTCACTTCACCGTGGATGCAGAGCACGATTCCCTCTGCCTCCATCCTTTCCAGGACCGGATAGATCTTTTCGACATCGCTCACGCCTTGCGCCGAGTTTGTTGTGGCATTGGCTGGATACAGCTTCGCAGCAGTGAAAACTCCGTCCGCATGCCCCCTTGCGAGATCATCAGGGTCTGTCGTGTCGGTAAGGTAGCATGTCATCAGCGGCGTGAAGCGGTTTCTAGCGGGAACTGCTGCCAAAATGCGATCGCGATACTCTGCAGCCAACGCAGCTGTGGTGACCGGCGGAGTTAGGTTTGGCATGACAATAGCGCGCGCAAACTGGCGCGCAGTGTATGGCACCACTCCGCGCATAATATCCCCATCACGAAAATGCAGATGCCAATCATCAGGGCGGCGAATTGTCAGGCAATCAGTCATGCTGCGTGCCTTAGGCGCACATCGTAGTGCTTTCCAGTGGCGCTGCAGAGCACTAGAGGGCCTTTCCATGACCAATATTGGATTTCTGGCCTGCGAAACCACGCTTCCCGGTACTGGGGATCGGAGACGAGGCGACGCGTTTGAACACGATCTCATGGTCTCGGCTATTGAACCAGCATTCAACGAGCAGGGGTTCGACCTTCGCATCGTCGACTGGGAGGCGCCGATAGAGCGGTTTGCCGACCTTGATCTGGTGTTGCTTGGCACCGCCTGGAATTATCAGGACAAACCAGAAGCGTTTTTGAAAAGGCTGCAGGCCCTATCTGACTTGGGTATAACTGTTTGCAATTCGCCTGACGTGGTTCGATGGAACGCCACGAAAACCTATTTGCAGCTCCTTTCCGACGCGGGAGCACGGACCATCCCCACTCTGTGGCGAGAAGTGGTGACGCACAAGGGTGCACTCGAAGCGATGGACGCATTCGATTGCGACCGGATTGTCGTGAAACGTCAGGTCGGCGCGGGTGCTTTGGGACAGGAACTGCTGTCTCGTGGCTCTCTGCCTGGTCCGGAATGGGCGTTTGAACACCCAGCCATGCTGCAGCCTTTTCTTCCAGCAATCGCCGACGAGGGCGAATTGTCGTTCATATTCATCGATGGAAATCTCTCACACGCATTGCGCAAGCTCCCGGCGGAAGGCGACTACCGTATTCAGTCTCTCTATGGCGGGCGTGAAAGCACACATCACCCGACGGATGAGGAAGCTGCAGCGGCCGAGGCTATTGTTAGAAGCCTTCCTTTCGATACGCCTCTTTATGCACGGATCGATATGGTTCGGGACCACGAAGGATTGCTGTTGCTTATGGAAGCGGAGCTGATCGAACCCTATTTGTATCCTGAGCAAGGACCCAAACTGGGCAGCAAGCTAGCCCAAGCTATTGCCAAGAGAGTTTAATCAGAGTGACTGATAAATGTCTGAAAAACCGTGCTATCGTCCGATTGTCTCCGAAGACGGATGACGAAGACATACGAGCATTCCTTCAAGGTCTGGTGACAAATGACGTGTCGGGGAAGCTTCCAGTCTATGCCGCTTTGCTATCGGCCCAAGGCAAAACGATGTTCGACTTTTTTGTTTGGGACGGTGGCAATGGATCAGTCTTGATTGATTGCGAGACGGACAGTGCAGATGACCTCGTAAAACGCCTTTCGCTTTATCGTTTGCGTCGCCAGATCGAGATCAGCCGCGATGAGAAACTCTCCGTATACTGGGGTCGGGAAGCAGAGGATGGTGCGGCATCCGATCCACGCCTGTCGGAAATGGGCTTTCGCTGGATTGCTCCGGCGGAGGGCAGCGCACCAGCTGACGGAGCCTATCTTGCGCACCGCCTTTCTCTTGGGGTGCCTGAGGGGCGCGATGAATTGGGCGACATCTTGTGGCTCGAAACAAATGCCGTCGAACTCAACGGGGTGAGCTTCGAAAAAGGATGCTATGTCGGCCAGGAGAACACCGCCCGCATGAATTGGCGGCAGAAAGTCAATCGCCGATTGGTCGTGGTTCCCTTGGGGACATCTGAAGAGAAACGTCAGAAAGCAGCCTATCCAGAATTGTCACTGGCGGTGGATCATCTCCGCGTCAGCGAACTTGATCCCGCGACCCTGCCTGATTGGCAGCGCGCCGGTTTAGCATCCGACTAAACCGGCTTTACTGGTGCTCTGCCAGTGAGGCTTCGAGCATTTCCTGAGCACGCTCGCGAGCCGCATCGCGCGGCAAGCCAAGCGATTTGGCCAGTGCGCCGCCGATCAAGGCATCTCCGAGCGCCATCAGAACCAAATTCAACGTATCGCGATGGACCCGTTGTTCATCATCAGCATGGTCCGCTTCTTCTGGGGCAATCTCATCAACCAATTCATGGATCGTGCTGATAATTGGATTCAGGGCATCCTCATTGCCGGTGAGCAGCATCCAGCTGGTGAGCGCTCCAGCGCCTTCGCGATCAAACGCATCGAAAGCGAGGTCCACAACTTCTCGCGCAGAACCCAATCCAGCACGGCTCGCGTGGACCGCATCTATAATCGTTTCAGAAACCGTTCGGGCGAGATGTTCGGCCAGCGCTTTCTGCAAACCCGAAGCAGACCCGAAATGATGCAAGAGATTAGCATGCGTGCGCCCGATCCTCGAAGCGACTGCCTTTAGGGTCACTGACTGCGGACCGGTCTCAATCAGAAGCGCCCGTGCCGCTTCCAGCGCAATAGCACGCGATTCCTCTGGGCTCAGTCTTTTACGATCATTCATACGTCGTTTCGACTACGCAAACTCGCTTGACGGGACAAGATGCCCCGCCCGCGCTGTTCACGTAAACCCACATCCCGACCCCTTAGGCTGCGCGCATATCGCTGACGATCCCGGCGGCAATTTCATACTGGAATTCAGCGGTTTGTGCGGCCTCACCGCGGCCACAACTGTGTCGTTCGATTATCCGACCGGTTGGCACAAAGCCAAGCTTGCGAAGAACCCGGCCAGAAGCTTGATTGTCGAGAAAGTGGGATGCCACGACCGTGCGGTGTCCTAAAGTCCGTGCGATTTCGAGAACGGCATTTCCCGCCTCTGTAGCGAAGCCCTGCCCCCAGTATGGCCGAGCAATCCAGTAACCCATCTCGATCGCATTCGGGTATTCCGCATCATCCAGATCCAGGCCGATGCAGCCGACAACAGTGGCGTCTTTGGCTCGCGTGATAAGGAACCGGGGCTCTTCAGGACTAACGCCACGCGCAGCAAATTCGCGGGCATGATCTTCGTGATAGGGCCATGGGGCGCGGGCCAGATTACGCACCACACCTTCATCGGCGATACCGCCGAATATTCCCTGCCAGTCTTCCGGCCAAATGGGCCGCAACAGCAGTCTTTCGCTGCGATGGAACACGCGTTCTCTCCTGCTCATCCCACGCTGCCCCCGATAGGAGCAATGAGTGACACCTGCGTTTCGACGAAAGGGCATTTCGCCGGGCTGTGAGGGAGAAACGATAAGAGGGAGTGGGTCGGCCCCATCTCCCTCTTCGAGTGCCGGCTATATCCGGCTGGGACCGTCCCGGTGGACGATCCCTTTATCGAACCGTCCGGTTATTCGGCTGCTTCCGCAATCATGTCTACCGACACATATTTGCGGCCGAGCTTACCTTTGTGGAATCGCACCACGCCTTGCTCGAGCGCAAAAAGGGTGTGGTCTTTGCCCATGCCGACATTGCTGCCCGGATAGAACTTGGTGCCGCGCTGACGCACGATAATGTTGCCGCCGATCACGTCCTGACCGCCGAACTTCTTCACACCAAGGCGGCGACCTGCTGAGTCGCGACCGTTACGCGATGAACCGCCTGCTTTTTTATGTGCCATGGTTCCTAGTCCTTATTTCGAGTCGTCGGCCTTGGGCGCTGCCTTTTTGGCAGGGGCCTTTTTCGCCGGAGCTTTCTTGGCTGCGGGCTTCTTTTCAGCCGCTGCAGTCTTTGGTGCAGCCTTTTTGGCCGGAGCCTTCTTGGCCGCTGGCTTTTTGGCTGGTGCAGCCTTCGTTTCGGTAGCTTCTTCCGTCTTCGGAGTGGCAGCTTTCTTGGCCGGAGCCTTCTTCGCTGTGCCAGTGCCCACGTCAGTGATGCGCAGCAAAGTCATCTGTTGACGATGACCAGCCTTACGACGGTAATTGTGGCGGCGACGCTTCTTGAAAACGACGACCTTTTCACTCTTGGCCTGAGCGATAATCTCGGCCGAGACAGTGACCTTGGCAGCATCGGCAACTGTGTCGCCTTCGCCTGCCAACAGGACATCGCCCAGCGTGACTGTATCGCCCGCTTCACCAGCGAGCTTTTCAACGGCAATCTTGTCTCCGGCGGCAACTCGGTATTGCTTGCCGCCTGTGCGCACTACTGCGAACATGGCTATATACTCTCGATCTTGGCTGTGCCCGGCATTGCGAAGTTTGCACTACACCAACCGAACAACATTGCGGCGCCGCGAGCATGCAGCGCCGGAAAGGTGGTTGCCGTTAAGCGAATGCCCCGTCCAAGTCAACGCAAAGATCGCCCGAAAATCGACCTGACCAAACTTGGTTGCGGGGTTTGCCGAATTCCGAACTGCTGGTAAACCGCGCAGCTACCATGATGCGGCATGCGCTCCCACTCAGCTGCTCGGCACTGCTTCTCGCAGCGTGTGCAGGCAGCAGCGACAAGTATCCTTCGCTCGCAGTCCGCGACGTAGAACGTTTGCAGGGCCAATTCACACCGACGACTCCGGACCCAGAGCCGATTCGCCCCATCGTCAGCGAAGATCAACTCGTAGCATTGGTGATGCAGGCACGGGACGCGGAACAGCGATTTCGCAAAGCTTCGATACCAGCGATGGTCCTGGCTGGCACTGCCCGCGATCAATCCATGGAAAGCAGCGCCCGTCAGCAAGCTTTGGTCGCATTGGCCGATCTAAGCACGATTCGCAGCGACACCGCGATAGCTCTGGCGGAGCTTGATCTGTTGAGAGCCGAGGCCAAAACAAATCTAGCGCCCACCGATCGGATAGAGGCAGCGATGACGGAAGTTGTAGCAATACTCGAAGGTCAGGATGGAACGTTGGCGGGCATCTACGACGGAATGACCCCATGAACCTCGCCTGCGAAACATGTCCAGTTCGAGACAGCGCAGCCTGTTCTGTACTCACTATTGAAGAGCGCGAAGCTTTGGCGACGGCTGGTCGGACGCGAGTTCTCAAGCGCGGCGAAATGCTCTTCGCCGCCGGAGATGAACAGGCTGCTTGTGCAACGCTGGTCAGCGGTGCTCTCAAGGTCTCGGCGATCGATTCTGATGGAAACGAACAGATCCTCTCGCTGGTCCATCCGTCTGGGTTTGTCGGTGAGCTCTTTGCTCCCTTTGCCCATCACGATGTCGTGGCGTTGACCGAAAGCCGCCTTTGCACCTTTGCCAAAAGCGATATCGAGCGTGCGCTGGAAGATTATCCTGCACTTGCAAGAGCGCTGCTGCGCCGAAGTCAGGAAGACCTTCTCGCAACCAGAAGTCTTCTCGAACTCACGGCCAATGCAGGGGCAGAGGCCCGCCTGGCAGCGTTGCTGCACGATTTTGCAGCCGCAGCCAGCACTTCGTCATGCCATTTGGCTGAGGAGTTCGATCTGCCTTTATCGCGCGGTGAAATGGCCAATATGCTGGGACTGACAATCGAGACCGTCAGCCGCAAGTTAGGGGAGTTGGAAGCCCTTGGCACCATCAAGCGCAAAGGAAAGCGCGGGATCGAGCTGGTCGACCCCGCGCAACTGCATGTTCTTTCCGGACGGATGGGGATGGAGACCCCATTGAGCTAAGGCTCTCGTATCAAACGAGCGCGGCTATGGTCACAGCCGCACATCCCCACATCACGATAAGAACAGGCAGGATCAGCATCTGGATAGTCGCATCGCGCGGTGACAGACGGCCAGTATGCGTCATAATACCCTGGTTGGAGAAAGCTCCCATAGTCAGCGGACGGGAATCATCGCCACCTGGGATATTCGATTTAAGTCGCGCCCAAACTGCAGGCACTCCAAACCCGCCGACAATGAATACGGCGAAGATCGCCATCGGGATGACCAATCCCGGCGTTGAAAGCCCCGCAAACATGACTACCAGAAACGCGAGGTAAAGACCGACTGTCACAGCGTACAAGGCTGTGGGCAGTTCAAAGTTGCGATCAATCTCAACCTGAGCCCGAGGAGCTTTGGCTTCCGGTGCTTCGACAATGCGTGCTTCGCCGCGGGCAATAATGTCTTTGACGTGTTGGCTCATGGGGTATCTCCTTCGATACAAGGAGAACTAGAGCTGCTCTTCGAAACCCGCTTTGATCCAGATCAAACTCGGCAAAAAAGCTAGTCTGACCAGCGAGCAAGGTCGGCATGGTCTTCTGTGCGCGGTTCGATCCAGTGCCATTCGCCGTCCCGCAGTTCTCGCTTCCAGAACCACGCCGCGCTTTTCAGATGATCCATACAATAGTCAATCGCCTCTATGGCATCGCGACGATGCCGCGCAGCAGCTGCGACACACACGATCGGCTCATGCTTGTGTAGTAGCCCGGTGCGATGCAGCACTGTAAGTCCCATAAGATCGAACCGGTGTACCGCCTTGTTAGCAAGCTCGCGCATGCCGGGCAGAGTCATCGGTTCGTAGTGAGACAACTCCAGCGCTTCCACACCGCCTGCTCGCACCTTGCCGATGAAAGTGGCGATTCCCCCGGCATCTGGCGTTTGGCCAGTTAGATGATTGACTTCGATCAGAGGATCAAAGGGTTCTGGCAGCAGTCTTACGTCCAGTATTGTCACCGCTCAGCCACCAGATACGGGCGGCAGCAACGCAACCTCATCGCCATCCCGCGCAGCAAGAGACGTTTTATAAGAAAGCACCTTGCCTGCGCATGCGACATTCACTCGCTCTTGCTGTAATTGCTCGGCTATTTCTGCTCCAACTGCTTCAAGCAATCCCTCCCAATCGAGAGGGGCCGGGACATCCCGGCTGTCCTCGCCAGCCATGTCGCGCAGCGGCCCAAGGAAGATCAGAGTGACTGCCATACTACCCGCCCGTCATCGACATATGGCGTGCCTGCGCCGGTGCAGCGCCGCGTTCGTCCATCTGAAAGTGATGCTTTTCAGGCTTGATCGTCATCGCCTGATCCAGCGCTTTGGCGAGGTTCACTTGCGGCATTTCCGATCGCAAGGCACCGCGCAAATCAACGCGCTCGCTGCCGCCGAGACAAGGATAAAGCTGCCCGGTTGCCGTCACTCTCAGTCGATTGCAGCCAGCGCAGAAATTGTTGGTCAATGGAGTGATAAGGCCCAGCCTCCCCCCCGTTTCTGCGATATCAACATAGCGAGCAGGGCCACCAGTTGAATGGTCATTATCCCGCAGCTGCCAGCGCTGCCCAAGCCGCTCGCGCACCGCGCTCAGAGGAAGGAAATGATCCAGTCGATCTTCCTCAACCTCACCGAGTGGCATTACTTCGATCAGTGTAACGTCATGTCCCTCACCATGCGCCCACGCGATTAGGTCGGGCAGCTCGTGCTCGTTGATATCCTTGAGCGCAACCGCGTTCAGCTTCACCTTTAGTCCGGCTTCTTTGGCCGCTCTGATCCCCTCCAGCACCTTTGGGAGAGCATCACGCCGGGTCAGTTTTGCGAATTTTTCTCGGTCGAGCGTATCCAGAGAAACATTCACCCGCCGCAGCCCTGCCTTCGCCAGCGCTTCGGCATGATCGGAAAGCTGAGTCGCATTGGTTGTTAGCGTGAGTTCCTCAAGACCGCGACCCAATCGGCGCCCCAGAGCTGTGAAAAGATCCATGATGTCGCGCCGGACAAGCGGTTCGCCGCCAGTAATCCGGAGCTTGCTGACCCCGCGATCAATAAATCCCGTCGCAAGCTCAAACAGCTCTTCGAGAGTCAGAACTTCCTTCTTGGGCAGAAACTGCATACGCTCCGGCATGCAATAGGAGCACCGAAGGTCGCATCGGTCTGTCACGGACAAACGCAGATAGCTGATACGTCGTTTGAAGGAATCGACCAGTGGCGCAGGCGTTCCACCCACGGCGATCAGATCAGGTTTGCGAGATGATCCCTCACTCATGAGCTGCAAGATACTGTCCCGTAACGCCTGGCGCATCCCTCAAATATGCCAGCATCTCATCAGCCGCAGCCAGATCACTCGCCCCGACAACATTAGCCCGCTTTGGAGCAAAAGAACGCGCAAGGTCGCGCGCGAGGGCGCGACGCCAATCATCATGATCCGGACCTGCATCAGGCATCACCAGGACGACAGAACTGTTGCTCTCTTCTGCTAACAGCCCGACAGACTCGGCGTGATGACGAGCGAAATAGGCCGCCGCAGCTGCAAGCGGACAGGCGGGCAAATCATCGATCCGCTGAACCGCCTGTTGCTCCATCATCCGTGATCCTGCGCCGGACGTTCACGATGCAACGTTATGCCGATTTTTTCATTTGCCTCCGCTATCGCGAGCTTCACGATTTTGACGGTGACTGCCTGAACGCGGGCATCCTGCACAAAAAGCGTTTCACAGATGTGATCCGCGACCGCTTCGATGAGCTTGAAATGCACGCCCTTCGGTAATCCTTCCGAAGCAGCAAACTTGAGATCCATATAATTCTTCGACGCATCAAGCGGTGTATCGGCGTCATAACGATCAGCAACATCATACCGCGCCTGCATCGTAATCCGAAGAGGCTGCGGTTTTCCGGTTTCCTCTGAGTAAATGCCGGTAAGGACATCCACCTCTAAATCGGCGACTTCGAGTATCAGCGAATCGTTCATTCAGTTTGGGCTTTCTGGTCGGTGCATCGGCCACGTGCCGACTGCATCAATTGCTCTGCCTGTGCAATCGTGTCGATACCGCTGATCTGCAAGCCGTCGCCGAGCAGCGGCTCCATAACCCGCGGGCTAACGATAACTTCGCCATCCATCACCACATCAATCTCATACCCGACAAACTTCGTCGTAATGGCAGCGAGCCGGATCGCGCCGGCCTTACTCATGGAAACGGTCAAAAGCGGGCGGTTTTCAAAGTCGTCAAAGTCGATTTGCAAATGCTTTGCCGTGTCCGAGCAGAGCTCCATTTGATCGAGCAGTTTACCGGATTCCTGGTCCGTGACACGAAGCACAATGGGACCGGCATCAGTTGGAGACATGTCCGGCTGATCGAACATAGCAAAAGCCAGGAGAGGAAAGATCATAGCTGGCTCCACCGAGCAAAAATCGCAGTGGGAAGAAGCCGTCCGCCATCACCTTCCTCGCGCACCGCAAGATCGCCAAACTCGATTTTGCCGGGAAGATGCGCAAGCTTCTCCTCAAGCAGTCCGCCAAGGGCCACGCTGCTCATGCGCACCGCATAGACTGTGAGGAACAAAAACCGGCTCTCGCTGTCGAGCAGCTTTGCGCAATTCTCGATCAGTTCCGTCAACCCTTCTTCCAAGCGCCATGTTTCATTTTTTGGGCCTCGCCCGAATTTTGGAGGATCCAGGATAATGCCATCATAACGGCGTTCTCGGCGAACTTCGCGTGCGGCGAATTTGGCTGCATCATCGACAAGCCAGCGGATCGGGCGTTCTTCCATTCCAGAAAGCGCTGCGTTCTCTCGCGCCTGTGCAACCGACTTCTTGGACGCATCGACATGAGTGACCCTGCCATGCCGGCTAAGAGCCAATGATCCGAGGCCCGTGTAGCCAAACATATTCAGGGTTTCTGCGGTTGTGGTGCCATCCAGTTGCTCGCGCATCCAATTCCAAACCGGAGCCATGTCGGGAAAGAACTGCAAATGCCGAAATGGCGTAGGCTGAGCGGTGAAACAAACTTCATTCCACGCCAATTGCCAGCCTGTCTCAGGACCCGAGTTCTCGAAAACCCAGCGGCCACCGCCATCTTCATCAGAGCCCGGCACGAATTCTCCATCCGCCGACCACTCAGCCAGCTTTGGTTGCCATAGCGCCTGTGGCTCCGGTCGAATAAAGCTGTAGGGACCAAAGCTCTCTAGCTTCCGCCCACCCCCACTGTCGATGAGACGATAGGCGTCCCATCCTTTGCACTCCATGATGATAGGCTGCGTAGAAAGCCCCGCCATTAGCTTGCAGTGGCTGCTGCGTTTTCGAGCACGAATGATCGAGCCGCTTCATAATCACCGGTAATCTCGGCAAAATGCTCTTCGCGACCAAACAGATCCCCGACACGCGCAGGTAGCGATGGACGGACGCCCACGGCGCGCTCCACAGCTTCTCTGAACTTGGCCGGGTGCGCTGTTGCGAGAGTGACTATTGGCACGCCTTTCGCAACCAACCCACTTTTCGCGGCCGACAGGCTCGCATGAAGCCCAACCCCTGTATGCGGATCAATAACCTGGCCGGCATTGCGCTGTGCCCATTGCAGTGCCCGCGCAGTTTCATCTTGATCTGCACGCAGGCTTGAGAACAGTCCGCTTGCACCTTCACGCTGACTGTTAGTTAGCTGCATGGCTTGCGTCGCTTCAAAACCACGCATCTGTTCGGCCATTGCCGCGCCATCGCGCCCACCACAGTCGAACAACAAGCGTTCGAAATTCGAGCTGACCTGAATGTCCATTGATGGAGTGATCGTCGGCGTGACCCCACCTGCCGAATAGTCGCCATCCGATAAAGCGCGGTGGAGGATATCGTTGACATTGGTGGCAACGATCAGTCGCTCAATTGGCAGTCCCATCTTCGCTGCGACATAGCCCGCGAACACATCACCAAAGTTACCCGTCGGCACGCTGTATGCCACGCTGCGATCGGGGGCGCCCAGTTGGAGCGCGGAATAGAAATAATAGACAACTTGCGCCATCAATCGCGCCCAGTTGATCGAATTGACAGCGCCCAGGTTGAGCGGCCCGTTCACTTCGCTATCCGCAAACATCGCCTTCACATGACGCTGAGCATCATCGAAGCTGCCATCAATAGCGATGTTGTGTACATTAGGCGCGCGTACAGTCGTCATCTGGCGGCGTTGGACTTCGCTGACTCGTCCCTTTGGATGGAGCATGAAGATTTCGGTTCGATCTCGCCCGGCCACCGCGTTGATCGCCGCCGAACCTGTATCGCCGCTGGTCGCTCCGACAATGGTCAAACGCTCGTCACGCCGATTTAGAAACGTCTCAAACAGGTGACCCAGCATCTGCAAGGCCACATCCTTAAACGCCAGCGTTGGTCCGTGGAATAGTTCTAGCAGCCAGTGCGTCTCGTCCATCTGCACAAGCGGCGCAACCGAAGCGTGGCCAAAATCGCCGTACACTTTCTGGCAAAGGCCTGTGAGTTCTTCGTCGCTCAAGCTGCCGGCGACGAACGGTCGCATGATCTCGGCGGCCAGGGCCGGATAGGGCAGCCCCCTCAGGTCGCGAATTTGCGCTTCGGTCAGCCGAGGCCATTCGCGTGGTACATATAATCCGCCATCGCTCGCGAGACCGGCCAAAGTGACCCCTTCGAAATCGAGCGTCGGTGCGCTGCCACGGGTTGAGACGTATTCCATGATGCGGAGCGGTTAGCTGTGGCGGCGCGATGGGGCAAGCAATCGCGCCTTGCCCATAACCTAGCCTCGCTTTCCAGCGCGCGATTTCAGCGCAAACGCATAGATCACCAGAGCCGTGAGCGCGAAGAAGAACCACTGCCCAGCATAAGCCAAGTGGTTGTTTGGAAGATCGTTGGGATCCGGTTTCGCTAAAGGCTGCAAATCGGCCATCGGCTCCTGGGCCACCACTTTGTAATCATCTCCCATCTCGACAAGAATGCCTGCGACCGTGCCGCCTACAAAGCCAGGGTCCTGCGGCGAAGTCGACCAACCGATATCCACATAGGTTCGCCTGGGGTCTGAATCGTAGAACTCGATTACCGAACACAGATAGCGGTGCGCGTACCCTGTGCGTCCATTTTCGTTCCGCCCAGCTACCGCTTGCCATTCGCGAGGAGTTTCGCAGCTCAGTTTCACATTGCGATAGGTGGCTTCACCATTGCCTGCTTCAATTTCAAGCACGCCTGGCTGGGAAATCTTGCTCTCGTAAAGAGCTATCAGTTCCGTCTTCTCTTCAGCCCGACCCAACTGCCAAAAGCCGAGCCAGACCATCACCCCTGCTGCGGCGATAACGAGAATGGTCGGGACGATCGGAATCGCACGCGTCATTCCGATATCTCGCTGGTTTCCAGTTGAAGTTCATATTGCCGGTAAAGCAGCGCGGTTTTGTAGAACCGCAGTGTCCCAATCACCATCACCATAGTCATTGGCGCCCAAATCGCCACCTGCAACCAGAACGGTGGAGCAAGATAGATATCAACCGCCATCGCCGCACCTATGAAGATGGCCGCCACGAGAATTGTCACCAAACCGGCAAGCCGACCTCCACGCTCAAGTTGTGACAACGAAAGTCCGCACTTGTTGCAGCTCAGCGCAATCCGCGCTGGAGCTTCAAACAGGCTCGCGGTGCCGCACCGAGGGCACAAACCAGAAAGGGCAGCCTGGAACAAACCAGACTGCCCTTTCATGTCAGATGGACCGTGGTCCGGACGCATCAATGGTATTCAGCGCCCCAACCGCCCCAGATGTAGACGGCGATGAACAGGAACAGCCACACGACGTCGACGAAATGCCAGTACCACGCAGCCGCTTCGAAGCCGAAGTGCTGGCGCGGAGTGAAGTGGCCGATGTATGCGCGATAGAGGCACACGCCGAGGAAGATGGTTCCGATCAGCACGTGGAAACCGTGAAACCCGGTCGCCATGTAGAATGCCGAGCTATAGGTGTTGCCGCCGAATGCGAACGGCGCGATCGAATACTCGTAAGCCTGAATAGCGCTGAACAACACGCCCAGAGCAATCGTCGCCCACAGTCCCTGCTTCAGACCCTCGCGGTCACCATGAATCAGCGCGTGGTGCGCCCACGTCACGGTTGTGCCAGAGCACAGGAGGATCAGCGTGTTGAGAAGCGGCAGAGCAAACGGGTCGAGCACTTCCATGCCCTGCGGTACGAAATCACCACTGGACTTCGAATTGTCCGTCAGAAACTCGTTGGTCGTCACCCCATCAACATATTCCAGCGCAGCCGGGAACAACGCGAAGTCGAAGAAGCTCCAGAACCATCCGACAAAAAACATCACTTCAGATGCGATGAACAGAATCATGCCGTAACGCATGTGTAGCTGAACCACAGGTGTGTGGTCACCGCGTTCCGCTTCGATCACTACGTTGCGGAACCACATGAAGAAGGTCGCGATCAGGCCAGCGAGACCAGCCCACATCACAAATGCACTCGCTTCACCGAACACGTCTGGATAGAGGCTCAGCACCAATCCGCTGGTGAATGCGAGAGCCGAAAGCGAGCCAACCAGTGGCCAGATGTCGGGTTCAAGAATGTGATAGTCGTGGTTTACTTTGCCGCCCATGATGGTGTTCCCGT
>JBCBHD010000037.1:0-15310 GCA_038526115.1 Pseudomonadota bacterium
GGTGCTTGATGCCTTTGGCGTGCCAGATGACGTCGCCTCCCGCACTATCCGCGTTAGCATGGGTTGGAATACCACGGTGGAAGAGCTTGATCAGTTCGCCGAAGCTTGGAGATCGCTTTCATGATCTACCTCGATTACCAAGCAACGACCCCGCTCGCGCCCGAAGCGCGCGATGCAATGCTCCGCTGGCTCGATGGGGCGGATGGGATCGGGTTCGCTAATCCCCATTCACCGCACAAGCTTGGTCGACAGGCGGCTGCGGCGGTGGAGACCGCGAGGGACAAAGTCGCTGCTCTATTCCCTCCTGGTGGCAAGGTGATCTTTACAGGGGGAGCAACCGAGGCGCTCAATCTCGCCATTCGTGGAACGGCGGGAAAGGGGAGAGTTGCGTTCTCGGCTGTCGAGCATTCGGCAGTTGGAGACACAGCGAAGGCAGCGGGGGCGCATCACGTCCTCAAAGTGACTGAAGAGGGCCTTTGCGACCCCGAACAGAGCTTGCCCGACAACACGCGGATGGTCGCCGTCATGCAGATCAACAACGAAATCGGAGTAATCCAACCTACGCTCGATTGGCATCGCCGTGCCAAAGAAGCTGGTGCGTTGTTCTTGGTCGATGCAGTTCAGGCTTATGGCAAGGTGCCGGTGACTCAGGCGGACATGATCGCGGTCAGCGCTCACAAATTCCACGGCCCGAAAGGTGTCGGTGCCTTGTGGGTGCGAGACGGAGTGGACCTCGCCGAAGTGCAGACCGGAGGAGGGCAAGAGCATGGCCTGCGTTCCGGCACGCTTTCACCCGCGTTGATCGCCGGTTTCGGAGCCGCGGCTGCGCTCGCAAAGGAGCGCATGGATCAAGATGCCGAGCATGTCATTCGCCTATGGGATCGCGCCCGCGAGCTGTTTGAAGAGTGGCTTCTCAACGGCAGTGAAAATGCGCGTTGGCATGGCAATCTCAATATTCGTCGCGAAGGTCTGGATGTCGGAAGGCTGATATCTGAGTGCCGCA
Organism: Pseudomonadota bacterium; assembly: GCA_038526115.1. Classification (GTDB taxonomy): domain Bacteria; phylum Pseudomonadota; class Alphaproteobacteria; order Sphingomonadales; family Sphingomonadaceae; genus Erythrobacter. The sequence goes on from JBCBHD010000037.1 coordinate 1,004, forward strand.
ATGTCATGTTTTCGGCGGGAAGCGCGTGTGCGAGCGGTTCAGGGCGGCCCAGTCATGTGCTGAAAGCGATCGGGCTGACCGACAAGCAAGCAAAGTCGTCTGTCCGACTTGGTTTCGGGCGCTACACCACGATGGAAGAGATCGAAGAGGCCGCCAGAACTCTGAATGCCGCTGCAAAGGAACAGGGCCTATGACCATCACCGTCACTTTCGTTGATCCGAGAGGGAAATCGATCGAAGCAAACGCTGAACCGGGGGACAGTTTGCTGCGCGTTGGGCAGGGCGCAGGACTGCCTCTGGAAGGAACCTGTGAGGGGCAGATGGCGTGCTCCACTTGTCACGTCATTGTGGCCACAGAGTGGTTTGATAAGCTGCCGATGGCGAGCGAGGAAGAAGAAGACATGCTCGATTTCGCAGCGGGCGCAAGGCGGACAAGCAGGCTTTCCTGCCAAATTGATCTTACCGAAGACTTCGATGGCTTGACGGTGAGTGTTCCAGCAGCAAGCGCAGACGCAAGGCGGATGTAACGGCCTCGAAAAGGGGCTGGCTGACCGCTCGACCCCCGAAGAGCGGCCAGCCAGTAGTGGCGGGCATGCGATCCCAGAATGGCATGCCCGCGAAAGGATCAGCCTTCAGCGGCTTCGGCTTCTGGTTGACGCGTCAATCGCTTCACCATCCACACGATGCCGCCGATTGGTAGAGCAATCGATCCAGCAAGGATCAGGATTGCTACGAGATAACCAAAGATTGTTCCCAATGATCCGACGGCGGTAGAAACCGGACCAAGGAAGTCGCTAGTGACAGGAATGCCGGTTTCATACCGGACTGTGACGCGGGAATAGGCGACACGGCCTTCCATTTCCTTGAGCCAGCTTCGTGCCTGGTCGATCTCTTCATTGACGCGTGCAACGCTGCGTTCGGCCTCTACCAGTTCCTGAACCGTTCCCTTGCGGGTTTTGAGAACATCGAGCAACCGGTCGCGCAATTCTGTGCGGGCGCTTAGCCGCGCTTCCGTATCGACCATTTGCTTGGACAATTCATCGGATGTGATCTCGGCTGAAACCTGCTCCGCGCCGCTATCTTCGGCCTCGTCTTCCAGCAGTGCTCCGAAAGCTCGCGCTTGCCGACTGGCGACAGCCATTTGCAGAGTGCCGCTGACTTCGCTGGCTTCCTCGCCCGATTTGTTCATTGCAAGGATCTGGCAACTGCCTGGCCCCTGCTGTTCACACAAGGTGGCATGGCGGCGTTGCAAAGGGCCGATCTCTTCGGATGGCAAACGCCATTTGTAGTCGTAAGTGTAGGCGAGTTTCGGCATGGAAATCGGAATGTCGCCAAGTGCTGGAATGGCTGCGGTGTCGCCGCTGACTTCCATTGCCGCCTCTGCTCCTGCATCGGCTGGTACGCTCGCATAGTCGGCAGCTTCTTCAGCGTAGTCGCCACTCTCACTGCATGCGGCTAGAGCAAGGCAAGATGCCGAGACCCCCACCAGAACCCAACCCTTCATCGAACTCTCCAATCTTGCTTGCCACATTTCAGCCTCCTTTATGCCTTAATGTTGCCATAATTAGGACACAATTCGCCTTATTTGGCAAGTGCAACGTTGAAATCTCATATTTTCAGAGAGTTGATGGTGGCAGTACTTCACTTTTGGCACACAGATTTCAGATCAGATTCGTCAAATGTGGCAGCACATGCGACTCGGAAGATTGATCTGTTGCAACCTTTGCCCCATTTGCGGTGGATGACAGCCACCGAAGACAACATCACCCCAAATGCCGGGCTGCGTGAGCGATTGCGTGCGCTGCTAGAATCCAGCGCTTTTGAGCGGTTCATCATCACAGTGATCGTGATCAATGCGATTGGGTTGGGGTTGGAGACTTCGCCAGATGTCATGGCCTATATCGGGCCGTTGGTTGAGCAGCTCGACAGAATTGCAATAGCGATCTTCGTCGTAGAGATTGCGCTAAAGCTGTTTGTCTATCGCTTCGCGTTCTTCCGCAGCGGCTGGAATGTATTCGATCTTGTGATCGTCGCCGCGGCGCTCGTTCCGGCTGGAGAGCAATTCTCTGTTCTTCGCGCCCTGCGCATTTTGCGGGCTCTACGATTGATCTCGGTCGTGCCCAGTATGCGCAAAGTGATCGCCGGATTGTTCAGTGCCATTCCGAGCATTGGCACGGTTATCGTGATGCTGTTGCTGCTGTTCTACATCAGCGCAGTGATGGCCACAAAGCTGTTTGGCGCCGCGTTTCCCGACTGGTTCGGTAGTTTGGGCGCGTCCCTTTATTCGCTATTTCAGATCATGACGCTGGAAAGCTGGTCGATGGGGATCGTGCGTCCGGTAATGGAGGAATACCCATATGCATGGGTGTTCTTTGTTCCGTTCATCCTGTTGACCAGTTTCATAGTCCTGAACCTGTTTATTGGTGTGATCGTCAACGCAATGTCAGAGGCCACTGAAGGTGAAGCGCATGACGAACGTGAAGCGATCCTCGTAGAGCTTCGCGGTCTGCGAGAGGAGATCAGGGCGCTGCGGGAATCGAGCGAGTGATTGCTCTTCCGCGGATTTGATCATTCTTTAACGAAGTGTTTACCACGAAAATTAGGCTCGCCTTATCCGAGCGACTTAATCCGAATGGCATCCAAGACGGTTAATGCCGTGAGACAGAACATACGGATAAATTCGGATGGCGACATGATGAAATCTGCAAAACATGCACTCGTTGCGGCGGCGTTATTTTCGAGCACTTCTGCCTTTGCAAGCGATTCCGGTTGGACGATTTCGGAGGCTGATGGCCAGGTTTCCATCAGCCGAGCTGACAAAGCTGTCTACGGGGCGAAGGGCACAAAGTTGCGGGTTGGCGACGTGGTGCGCACCAGCAAGGCGGCCAGGGCTGTTTTGGTCAAGGGTGACGAATTCTTTATCGTGTCGCCCAACAAGCAAGTGCGTATTGTCAAAGTTGAAGAAGACAGCACCGCGACCAAGATCCTGAACTTTGTTGGCAACATGCTGTCATCCAACACGAACCATGCAAGCTTGAGCCGGCCACCAGAAGCCGCAGTGGTGAAAGGTATGGGCGCTGGTCTTGAGAACGGACTGGTCCAGAAGTCGGAAACCACAGAAGACGAATAAACAGCAGACCGCCTCCGCAGAGGCCTGAGATAATCCGCCAATTCTGTGGAAACGCCTCTCCCGCGCCGCGCATCGGATTGCTAGGTGCGTGGGATGGTCGACACTACCCAAAACACTGAACCCGATCCGTTTGACGCGATTGTCGATGCGCCGTTCGATGCGGCGCTGGAAGAGCGATATCTAGTCTATGCGCTTTCGACCATCACGGCGCGCTCGCTGCCCGATCTGCGGGATGGATTGAAGCCGGTCCATCGCCGCCTGCTTTGGACCATGCGTCAACTGAAGCTGGACCCGTCAAATACCTTTAAGAAAAGCGCTCGCGTTGTGGGTGAAGTGATCGGCAAATATCACCCGCATGGGGATACTGCCGCCTATGATGCCATGGTGCGCCTCGCGCAGGATTTCTCGCTGCGATATCCGTTGGTCGAAGGGCAGGGCAACTTCGGGAATGTCGACGGCGATAACGCGGCTGCTTACCGTTACACCGAAGCTCGCCTGACGAAGACTGCAATGCAGTTGATGGAAGGGCTCGACGCAGGAACCGTCGATTTCATTCCAACCTATAATGGTGAGGAAGAAGAGCCCGAGTTGATGCCGGGCCTTTTTCCCAACCTGCTGGCCAACGGCGCAAGCGGGATTGCTGTAGGGATGGCCACCAACATCCCCTCGCACAACGTTGCTGAAGTCATCGACGCGACATTGGAGCTGATCGACAATCCGCATGTCGAACACACGCGCCTTATGGAACTGATGCAGGGGCCAGATTTTGCGACCGGCGGCCAGCTTGTCGATAGCGCGGATGTGATCTCGCACGCTTACGAAACGGGCCGCGGCAGTTTTCGTCTGCGCGGAGTGTTTCATGCACCAGAGGCAGAGAAGGCCGAAGACGTAGCTGCGGGTATCGAGCGGCTCGGGGGTGGGCAGTGGCAGCTGGTGATCTCGGAAATTCCCTATCAGGTGGCCAAAGGCAAACTGATCGAGCAGATCGCACAGGCGATCTCGGACAAGAAACTGCCAATTCTAGAAGATGTACGCGACGAAAGTGATGAGACGATCCGCATCGTCTTGGTTCCGCGCAGCCGCAATGTTGATCCAGAATTGCTCAAGGAAAGCATCTTCAAGCTGACCGATATGGAAACCCGTTTCGGCCTAAATATGAATGTTCTGGATGCGAGCCGGACACCGATGGTGATGGGGCTAAAGGAGCTCCTGCAGAACTGGACGGCGGCCCAGATCGAAATCCTGCAACGCCGCACGCGTCACCGTCTGGAGCAGATCGCAAAGCGCCTCGAACTCGTAGAAGGCTACATCATTGCGTTCCTTAACCTGGATCGCGTGATCGAGATCATCCGCACCGAGGATGAACCGAAGCCTGTGATGATGAAGGAATTCGGACTGACTGACCGTCAGACCGAGGCAATTCTGAACATGCGTCTTCGGTCTCTGCGCAAGCTTGAAGAGATGCAGTTACGCACGGAAAAGGATGAGCTTCTCGCGGAGCAGGATGACCTGCAAAAACTGCTCGATAGTCCGGCACGCCAGCGCACGCGGCTCAAGAAGGATTTGCGCAGCTTGCGCAAGGATTATGCTGAAGACACCAGCATTGGTGCACGGCGCACTCGCATTGAAGAAGCCGCCGCGACTGTCGAATTCTCTATGGATGCGATGATCGAGAAAGAACCGGTTACCGTTATCCTGAGCCAGAAGGGCTGGATCCGCGCGGCCAAGGGGCATGTCGATCTCGCGCAGGAATTCAAATACAAGGAAGGCGACGCGCTCGCCTTCATTCTCCACGCGCAAACCACCGACAAGCTGTTGATCGCTGCCGCCAACGGGCGTTTCTACACGCTCGGTTGTGACAAGCTGCCTGGCGCACGTGGCTTCGGTGAGCCGGTGCGCACCATGATCGATCTCGAAGCCGATACCTCAATTGCCAAGATGCTGGTGCACAAGGATGGGGGCCGGTTGTTGCTCGCATCTTCGATCGGCAAAGGTTTCATAGCAGAGACAAAGGAATTGCTGGCTGAGACCAAGAAGGGCAAGCAGGTTGTAAGCCTGAAAAGCGATGCCAAATTACAGGTTATCCGGGAAGTGCCTGATGAACACGATCACGTCGCGGCGGTGGGTGACAATCGAAAACTGGTTGTCTTCAACCTCGAAGAGATGCCTGTCATGGCTAAGGGGCAGGGCGTCATGCTGCAACGATATCGCGATGGTGGGTTGAGTGACGCGACGACTTTCACCCTTGCCGAAGGCCTTAGCTGGCAGATGGGCGGGTCGGGCGAGCGGACACGCACGGAGACTGAAATCAATCTTTGGAAAGTGGCACGCAGCGCAGCAGGACGCTTGCCGCCGCAGGGTTTCCCAAAGAACAACCGCTTCGATTGAAGCCAATCCAGCGCGAGTGAGCGCAGACCAAATGAATGGGCCGCAGACCCAATCAAACGTCTGCGGCCCTCATTAGCCGAAAAGGCTGTTTCTCTTTACTCAGACGCGCCGGATGATGCCTGTGCGCTTGCCGCAGCAGTGGCGATCTGTTCAACCGTGAAGAGCGCAACCAATGCGCCGCTCGCATCGACAGCGAAGTGTTCTTTCTTCATCGATACAGGGCCGTTCTCGCTTTCAAGTACGATGGCGTCAGCTTCAAGGTCTACAGCGGTCAGCGTCCCGGCAGGGTTGCCGTTCGCCGTTGCGACTGCAGCGCCAACAACCAAAGCGGAATCGCGCTTAGCATTGGCTTGAGCCAATTGTGCGGCCATCATGCCATCAATCTGTGCTTTGGTGGCGTTCACAGTCCAACCGATTTCACGCTCTGCCAGAAGGTTAGCGGGAAGCGGGGCCTTGTGGGTGCCGGTGTCTACGGTGACAACGCTGCCATCATTGCTTTCGACAACGCCGATTGGAGCATCATCATTGCCATAGACAGTGGTGCCTGCGTCCTGAGCAAAGGCTGCGATCGGGGTTGCCGCAACGGCGGTGGCCAAAACAGCCAGCTTCACAAATTTCATGGGGTATTGTCTCCGATATTCAATTCAACATACCGGCTGCGGCACGTGAGAGGCGCAACACGGGATGGCACACAATTGCCCGATAAGGGCGTTTCCAGACGGTTTGGCCGAGTGCGATTATCCGAAGGGCTCGGGCCAACATCTGTGGGGTACGCGCTACCTACTAATGAGCGAGCAGTGCGAGAGGTTCCCTAGTCATGGGCGAATTGCGTGACAACCCGATGGCAGTAGCTTGTCCCGTCTGAAGACCTGCTTAACGTTTGCGTCATGCTGCCTGACCAGAAAAACCAGCAATTTCATGATAGTTCTTCGGTGAGAAACTGCTCGATCTTTGCGTCCCCTGGAAAGCCAGCGGCGACCCAGCGACGCTCGACAGCTTGCAGAATTCTGGCAACTTCAGGCCCGGCAGCAACTCCTCGAGCAACGATGGCACCACCTTTGAGCGGGAAAACAGGAGGCTCCCACTCGATCAATTTGCGCGCATCCTTGCCCAGCAATAACAGTCTGTCGATCGCGAACGCGCTGGTGTGTCGATAGGCCAATGTCTTGGTATTGTCAGCGTCACTTGGTTGCCGTTCCGCCGCATTGATTAGCCTGGCGCGCTGCGCTTTCGACAGACGCAGCCGTGCTGCGACAATTTCTGCAATGTCGGGTGAAGGGGGCAAAAGTGCTGCCAACCGGCGAAGCGGGTCAGGGGCAAACCCTTGATCGGTCTCCCGCAGGATCAGGTCACGAAACTGCTCGACGAGACGCAGGCTGGTTTCGGGAAGGATAACACGCAAGACGGCTCGGTCATGCATGCGCTCAATCGTGGCACCCGGATCGGGTAGGCCCAAGAGCTTCATCAGTTCATCAGCGATCCGCTCGCGGCTAAGCCCTTTCAGGGTCTCAGCCAAGTCTGCACAGGCTTCTTCTGCGACCGGGTCCAGTTCAGAACCGAACCGAGCCTGAAAGCGATAGTATCGCAAAATCCGCAAATGATCTTCCGCGATGCGTTCGCGTGCATCGCCGATAAATCGAACGCGTCGAGCAGCGAGATCTTCCAGGCCGCTAAAGTAGTCAGAGACTTGCAGCGATTGGGGATGCGCATACAGTGCGTTGATAGTGAAATCGCGCCGCGCTGCGTCTTCGCTCCAGTCATTGGAAAAGGCGATGGTCGCACGTCTGCCGTCTGTCGCTACGTCTTTGCGAAGCGTGGTCACTTCAACGGTCAGATCTTTGAGAATGGCGGTGATCGTCCCGTGATCGATCCCTGTTGGTACGGTTCGAATTCCGGCTTTGTCACAACGGTCAATCACGGTGTCCGGTGTAAGCGTAGTGGCGCAATCGATGTCTTGGACCGCCAGGCCGAGCAAAGTGTCTCGAACGGCGCCGCCAACCCATCGAATATTCTCTGCTCCCAAAGCGTCAGCCAGTGAACACAATTCCGGATGACTAGGCCATTCGGCGCTGGAGATATCAGGCGACATTGCGCAGCCTCTCCAAACTGATCCTGAGCGAAAGATTAGCTAGGATCGCCGCAGTAACGCCCCAAATGCGGAACCCTTCAAAATCCATTTCGAGATATTGCCTCATCGCGCCACGCCAGAACACTTCGTTTGTGGTCCAGTTCTCGCGGGTGAGCAACATATCGAAAGACGGTTCGAACCAGGCTTCGACCTCCGCAGGGCTCGGCGTCAACTTAAGATCAGGAGGGATGACTGCCAGAACTGGTGTCACTCGAAATCCTGTACCGGTCCGATACTCATCGGTCTGACCGATAACGCGTACAGCATCACGCGGAAGCGCCAGTTCCTCTTCCGCTTCGCGCAGAGCGGCCGAAATGGCGTCCTCTCCCTGATCGATCTTGCCGCCAGGAAACGCGACCTGACCGGGATGGTCACGCATATCTCGTGGACGCTGTGTCAGGATTACGCCGGGTTCAGGACGGTCGGTTACGGCGATCAGCACAGCCGCAGGCGTATTGCGACTGGGTTCAGCAAATTTCGCGTCATCCATCAGGCCAGTTACTTCGCGGGCATGACCCTCCGCATAAGCCACTGAAAGTCGATCAAACAGGTCAGGCATTCCGGTTTTCACTCACCCTGCGGAAATAAGCGAGAAGATGGCGCCTTGGCTCGTCACCATCCAATCGTCACCGCTGGTTTCGAGCGCGATTTCGGCGAGTTGGGCGTAGGTTGAACGATTGAGCCGCGCTTCACACCCACGCCTGACATGAAGGTAAATCGCCGGGGTTTCGGGATCACCTGCTGCGCGCAAGGCATGATCGGGGCCTGCGACGACCAGATCATCTGTATTCAATCGGAAAGCGATCTCACCATCGCGCACAACACAATCGGTCGCGATAAAGGCCGCGTCATCCACTTCAACACTTAGCTTTTCAAATGGTGTGACCAGCCAGTGTTGCGCAGCGTCATCGCGGGTGAGCAAGCCTGAAAACGCACGAACCATGGCATCGCGGCGGATCGGATCGCCTTCGTGATACCAGGTTCCATCGGATGCAATGCGCATGTGGCTCTCGCCAATCTTTTGGGGAGCCCAGCCTTCCACAGGCGGCAATTTGCGTGCGGCAACTTGTTCGGCAATCTGAGCGAGAGTGAGCTCAGCGAGATAAGGTGGTGGTTCGTAAGGCATTAGTGTCAAACCACCTGCCAGATGACGCGGTTCCCGCCAAGTGGGTCAGGGGACTAACCCTCAACCAACCATGGGCCAAGCACACCTTCGGCTGGCATGGCAGCAAGCGCAGTGCCGCGTGCGAGCAACCGGTGCGGCTCAAAAGGCCCGGGGCATCGCCACCCGCCAGTCGACGCAGCCGAAAAACCCCATCGGCCATAATAGTCTGCATCGCCAATCAGAACCTGAGCCAACGGCGGAACGCCATTTGCGGCAAGCCGCGCTTCGGCATCGAGCATAGCCGCCATCAAGCCGAGGCCGAAGCCTTCGCCTTGTCGCTCTGGAACGACAGCCACCGGCCCGACCATCACCAAGGGAACAGGGCGTTCCTGGTTGTCAGTCAGAGCGACCGGCCAACACTGGATCGTGCCAACCAGCATGTCTTCTTCATCCAGAGCTGCAAAGCTCAAAGCTTCCAGCCACTCCATTCCTGTGCGAATGCGATAGGCAGTACGCGCATGGCGGTCTTCACCAAACGCACGATCGAGCAATTGCTCGACCATGTCCGGATCGACCGCAGAAAGCGGAATAAGAGTCGTTGTATCTGCGCTCATCGCGCGGCGGGTAGTGGTTTTTGTCGAAGGTGCCAAGCACCTGCCGGACTACAAGCTCAGCTTGAGAACACGCCCGCCATCGCCGTCCTCTGCCACCCAGATGCTTCCATCCGGCCCTTGTTCAACGGAACGTATGCGAGCATCCATCTCTTCGCGAGCCACTTCGTTCGCGGACTCGCCATCGATGGCAACACGCACCAGTGCTTGAGAACTGAGCCCCGCAATCAAGGCTTGGCCTTTCCAGGGACCAAACATGTCGCCGGAATAGATTATCATATCGCCCGGCGCGATTACTGGAGTCCACGTTGCGGCTGGCTTCAGGAAGCCATCGTCTTCGCTGTGGTCCTCAATCGGATCGCCATTGTAGTGATTGCCGTAGGAACGCGTCGGCCAGCCATAATTGGCGCCCCGTTGAACCAGATTCAGTTCGTCTCCTCCTGCAGGACCGTGTTCAATGTCCCACAAGCGACCTTCAGCATCCCAATCCATGCCCAGAATATTCCGGTGACCGTACGACCAGATTTGTGATTGAACCTCTCCCTGATCTGCGAGTGGGTTGCCCTCTGCCGGAGTGCCATCGAGGTTCAGGCGCACAATTGTTCCAAGGTTGTTGGTTGTGTCCTGCGCTGGATCAAGCTCCTGTCGATCACCGCTGGCGATGAACATGTGCTTTTCGTCGGGAGAGAAATTGATGCGGTGCGAATAGTGGCCGCGTCTTCCTGTTTTTAGCGATTGGCGCCAGATCACATTCAGATCGGATACGGCGCAGTCTTCGCCTGCCTCGTCGCATGACAGTGTGCCGCGTCCCACAGCTGCCCCGTAAGTCGAGCCTTCGCCAGCTTCTGCCCAGCTAAGGTAAATCGTGCGGCCGTCCAATGGTGTGTCCGCCTGAGAGGCAAGGAATGCGATATCGCCCAGACCGCCTTGGCCGCCATAGGCAACCGATGGTGTGCCGGATACAGTGCTGACTGAACCGCTCTCTGTGTTCATCAGCTTTAGCGTTCCGGCTTTTTCCGTCACGAACAGCGTCTGTGTGCCGGGGGCGAATTCGATCGCCCAAGGCTCAGCAAACTCTCCCATCTCGGAAACTTCATAGGACACTTCTGCAACGGCATCGGCTGCTGCGCTGTCCCCAATATCGGTGTTGGCACAGCTTGCGAGAGCGACAGCTGAAAGGGATAGGGTGAGCGATGCTTTGGAAATGGTGTTCATGACAGGGGTAACTCCCAAATTCGAATTCGGTGCCGGAGACCTTGCTGTCGGGGTCGATGAGGCGGGCCGCGGGCCACTTGCCGGACCGGTTGTGGCCGCCGCAGTGGTGCTGGGAGTGCACGTACCCGCAGGACTGGATGATTCCAAGAAGCTTTCCGCCAAGCGGCGAGCTGCACTCGACGAAGAAATTCGCGGATGCTGCGCATGGACAATAGCCGTAGTGGAGCCAGATGAAATCGACCGGCTCAATATCTTCATGGCTACTATGACAGCGATGACGCGATGTGTCGGCGAATTGCTCGAGCAATTCGACCAGCCTGCACGCGAAGTCCTTATTGACGGCAACATGACCCCTCACAATCGTTGTCAGGATTGGCAATGGCCAGCCCGTGCCATCGTCGGAGGTGATGGGATCGAGCCGGCCATCAGCGCTGCATCAATTATCGCCAAGGAATGGCGCGATCGAATAATGATCGCAGCTGCGAGAGAGCACCCGCAATATGGCTGGGAGCGCAACAAAGGTTATCCCAGCCCTGAGCATAAGGAGGCATTGCGTGTCCATGGGCCTACACCATTGCATCGGCAGAGCTTTGCTCCTGTTGCCCAAGCGACTTTGATCTAAACTCGGCTTGCCCTAAGCGGCGCGTTCTATGCTTGAAGCGATCCTCTACAGCCTAGCCGGATTGATCGGACTAGCCATCGGTGGTGAGCTGCTGGTGCGCGGTGCGGTAGGCATCGCGCAGAAGCTTGGCGTATCGACCCTGTTCACCGGTCTGGTGATCGTGGGCTTTGCGACTTCCATGCCGGAAATGGTGGCAAGCGTGCAGGCGTCTTTGGCAGGATCGCCTGAGATTGCCTGGGGCAATATTGTTGGATCGAACCTTGCCAATACGCTGTTGATCCTCGGCGTGTCGGCTTTGGTCATGCCGATTGCACTGACCGGAAGCGGGCGCCGCGACGCAGTTGTGGCGCTTGGGGTTACCCTGCTGCTTTGGGCCTTGGCTTGGTCTCAGCTCGGCGCACGGTGGATCGGCTTTGCTTTTTTGGCAGGGATCATCGCCTACATCGTCTGGCGCTATCGCCATCCTGGCGGCGCGGCGGTTGAAGATGACGAAGATGATAGCGCGCCCAGCAACGGCTGGGTCGCGACAGGCCTTTTTGTCGCCGGCCTCGCAATACTTGTGCTGGGTGGTCAGGCGCTTGTTACCGGGGCAATCGACCTCGCCCGGATCATCGGCGTGTCTGAAACTGTGATTGGTTTGACAGTGGTGGCGGTCGGCACATCCCTGCCTGAGCTTGCGGCTTCGATTGCTGCAGCTGTTCGGGGCAAATCGGGATTGGCTCTGGGGAATGTTGTCGGATCGAATATCTACAACATCCTGCTTATCGGTGGCGCCACGATGACGATTGCGCCCTACGCCTTGCCGATCAGCCTCGCAGGCGTTCAAATGGCTCTATTGACTGCGAGCGCATTCACGTTGTTGGCGTTGCTTTGGAAAGCAAAAAGCATTGGCCGCGTCTTGGGCTCGGTGTTGCTCGCTGCTTTTGTCGGAAATGTGGTGCTAGTCTTCGCCTGAGTCTTTCAGGTCACACACGCTCCATATCGAGCCTCAAGCTTTGAAGTGGACTCAACATCTGGTGGGGTCACCTTTCGTTCCACTGATACGAGCGGGCTGTTTACCATTCGCTAACCATAACCGGCGCAAACTCCGGCCTTGACGGAGAGTTCGTTTGGACTCACCCTGTGGATAACTCTGCTTGAGAATTGTTCGGGGAAATACTGTGGGTGTGATGGAAACTGCGAAGTTGCAGGCAAAAGGTGTTGTGAAAGCGCCGGAAATTGCTCGTGCACCGCTTCCAGTGGGGGAAATCCTCTCTGGCGATTGTATCGAAGCCATGCGCTCTCTGCCGGATAACAGTGTCGACTGCGTGTTCGCCGATCCTCCCTACAATCTGCAACTAGGAGGCGATCTGAATCGCCCGGATGGCAGCGAAGTGGATGCTGTTACTGATCACTGGGATCAGTTTGACAGTTTTCGGGCTTATGACGAATTCACGCGTGCCTGGCTGACAGAAGCGCGCCGTGTGCTGAAGCCAGATGGCGCGCTGTGGGTCATCGGCAGCTACCATAACATCTACCGAGTTGGCGCGATCCTCCAGGACCTCGGCTTCTGGATCCTCAATGACATTGTGTGGCGCAAGACCAACCCTATGCCGAATTTCAAGGGAACGCGTTTCACGAATGCGCATGAAACCCTCATTTGGGCAAGCATGGGTGAGAAAGCACGATATCAATTTAATTATCGTGCAATGAAGACGTTAAATGACGAACTTCAGATGCGTTCTGATTGGGTGTTGCCGATTTGCTCGGGCAGTGAACGGCTTAAGGAAAACGGTAAGAAGGCACATCCAACCCAGAAACCCGAAAGCCTGCTGTACCGGGTTTTGCTCGCCACCACCGAGGCAGGCGATGTGGTGCTCGACCCGTTCTTTGGCACCGGCACCACCGGGGCAGTAGCAAAACGATTGGGCCGGCAATGGATCGGGTGCGAGCGTGAGAGTTTCTATCGCGGCGTCGCGGAAAAGCGGATTGAGAAGGAACTTCCGCTTGATGAAAGCGCACTCAAGACAATGCAGAGCAAGAAGGCAGCGCCGCGGGTTGCATTTGGTGCGCTTGTCGAAAATGCGCTGATACCGCCAGGGACACAGGTGTTCGACAAAAAACGCCGTTGGGTCGCCACCGTGCGTGCCGACGGTTCGCTTGAGATCGATGGCAAGACGGGTTCAATCCACGGCCTCGGCAAGGAACTCCAAGGCGCGCCGAGCTGCAATGGTTGGACTTTCTGGCACTACGAAAAAGGCGGAGAGGTGCTTGCAATCGACGCCGCTCGCCAGCTGTATCTGCTTGCAAGCGAAGACTAGCCGCCCGGCGCCTCGTGCGCCTTTGGCAAAATGTTAACTGGCCCCGCGTAGGCTTCTTCGATGTCGAAAGGCATCCCGTTTGATCTCGAACGGGAATTCGAGGAGCGCGGATTATGCATGGCAAACTCTTGATGACACTGGCAGCAACTCCGCTGGCATTGTGCGGCAGCGCTGCAATGGCGGCTTCGGATGAACCGGATCGCTTCACACTTGAAATGACGATCAGCGACAATGGCCAGGTCATTGCTCAGCAAAGCGTCGTTGCGGTTGAGGGTGAAGCCACTCTGATCAAGGTCGAACCGACAGAAGGCCAGTCTTATCGCGCCCAATTCTTCATTAGCGAAGCAGATGGCGGTCTCATAAAGACCCGGTCCCACTGGAAAGCCACATCGCCTACGCTCGGCACAATCTCGTTCAGCCCGATCCTAAAGGTACAGCCGGGCGAAAAAGCAAAGATTGAGCGTGGCTACGACACCAAGTTTGTGAAGCCACTGCGCGTCACTTACACTGTCCGCCCGGTTTCGGGATAAGGCAGCTCCAAAGCCGTTACTGAATATCCGCTGCGAGCCACGGCCCGCCGCGCAAACCCTGATTTCTGCAGCTTAGGTTCATCTCTGCCACGCGATTTCGCACCGCGATCGTTGCGCTAGGGGGCATAACCTAACGCGAGGAAATCATGCACATACCCCGTTTCAAATATCTCGTTGGCGTTGCCCTTTGCGGTCTCGCTGCCATTCCTTCTGCTGCTCTGGCTGATGGCCCCTATGTCGGCGTCAGTGGCGGTATTGTCCTGCCAGAGGACAGCACCA
>JBCBHD010000038.1:0-15175 GCA_038526115.1 Pseudomonadota bacterium
CCGGAGCCGGAGCCGGAGCCGGAGCCGGAGCCGGAGCCGGAGCCGGAGCCGGAGTGGGAGCATGGCGGGAAATTCAGATCCTCGACCGAGTCCTTTAGCGAGGTGATTGATAACGCCGCCGCTTCTGCAGTCTTGTCGACCGCGCCCGATTTGGAGCCGACCAGCGAACTGCAATCAGGAACGCCAACGCCGTTCCTTGAGCGATACTCATTCGACAAGAACAAGGTTTGGTGGCTGCTGGGAATCTTTCTGTTTGTCGGTTTCTGCTCGTTCAGCGGTGAGAAGGATGATCCGCCTCCCATCGAAGTTGTCGCAACTGAGCCGCCGCCCATGGTCGTTCAGGCCGAACCCGACTTTTCAGCCATCGATCTGGGCCGAACCAATGCGATGATCACCGAGCTTTTCGGTCCTGAAGTCACATTCGGAGAGGTGGTCGGCACAAATCCGGTGCTTGCATCCGAGCTGGTCAGAGCATTGCAGCCCGATCTTGAGACTTTCATCGCTCCGCGATCACATTTGCGCCAGCGGATTCTTCGCGCCCGTAGTTCGGTGACGGATGAGCAAGCGGTTAGTATCGCGGAGTTGAGGCTCGCATGGCTGCAGAGAGCCCAGACGGTCGGCGAGGGCGCCTGCCGTGAAGTCACAAGCGCGCGGTTCTTCAGCGGAATACCTTTAATGCGTAGCGACTGGATCACGTTTGAAAGAAGCGTTGCTGCCGATCTGTTGCGCACCGGGCGATTGGATGAAAATCCTCTGAATATCCAAAGCGAAGCACCAGTCGTCCCACAATGGGCATTTGATACCGCTGCGCAGCAGAGCGGATTGGACCCACTCGTCTTGCAAGCTGCTTCTGTGGATGCGCGCAATCCAGCCCGCTGCGAAGTGGAGATCGCTTTGCTGCAGGCTATGCTGAGCCGCCCTCAGGATGTGAATGCGGCCATGTTGGCTGCGATCTGAACAGGGCGCTCCCTTTTGGGGTGGAACACGGGCCGCTCGTCAGGCATTGATTGGACAAGACAAACGGGAGGCATTCCATGATCCAACGCTCCATTTTCATCTGCGGTGCCAGCTTGGCCATGCTCGCATCGGCGCCACTTGCCGCACAAGATGAAAGCACCACTGTCGAATCTGAAACTCTGACCCAGCAAGAAGCAGACGCTTTTGGCGCGATGATGGGCAATCTGTTTGGCGATGCAGAACCACTGACTGCCGAGCAGGAAGCCCGCCTTCCGGCCGCGGAGGCTGTGGTCGGAAAGGTATTCCCAGCTGGCACCTATGCCAAGATGATGAACGACACCATGAGGCCCATGATGGATGGCATGTTGGGATCGTTCATGGACTTGCCAGCCAATGAAATTGCGAAACTAACGGGGCTCTACGCTGAAGACTTGCCGGAACTTGGTGAGGGATCACTTGAAGAGATCATGGCGATCCTTGATCCCGCGTTTCAGGACCGTGGGAAGTTGATCACTGAAGTCACGATTCAGCTGGTCACCGACGTCATGACCGAGATTGAACCGGGTTACCGTGCAGGTCTCGTGAGAGCTTACGCATCGCGGTTCACTCAAGCAGAGCTCGCGGATCTGAATGCTTATTTCGAAACCCCGACGGGCGCAAAATATGCTGGCGAATCCATGCTGATCTACACCGACCCGCAGGTGATGAGCGCGATGAATGAGATGATGCCGGCTATGATGAGCATGATGCCCCAGATGATGGAAGAGATGACCAAAGCCAGCGAGCAGTTTCCGCCTGCGCGGAAGTTCTCTGAGCTCGATGCATCGGAAAAAGCGCGACTGGCGGAATTGCTTGGCACGACAGAGCAGGAACTTGCTGAGAGCGAGCCAGGTGCGGCTGAAGGCGCTGTAGAACCGGCCAGCTGACGCGCGGTTTCTTCCATCAGTCTCACCGACAGAAAAAGGTCCAATAGAATGCGGTTTCACTTACTTCGAGCCGGTGCAATCCTTGCAGTTTGTGTGACACCGGTTGGTGTCTTGGCTCAGGCTGACGGGCCGCAGGCAGAGAGTACCGAGCTTGCCGAGGGAGCGGCAGCTGCGGAAGGCGAAGTCGATGAGACTTTTGTCTTCAAGACCGAGGAAGAGGAAGAGCTCGAAGCGCTCAGTGATGAGATTATGAGCGAAATGGCTCTGTTCACGGAACTGTTCGCGGTCGAACCTCTCACCGAAGAGCAAGAAGCCCGTTTGCCGCAGGCCGAGATCATGGCGGGCAAGATGATCCCCGAAGGGACATTCGGCCCAGTGTTGCGGGATTCCATGCAGCCTCTGTTTGACGTGATGCAGGAAGCGGCCGTAGGCGAGCCACGGACCCGTCTGGCTGAGGTATCCGGCGTGGAGATCGATGATCTCTATGACCTGGAAGACGATGTCGCTGAAGAGACGTTGGCAGTGTTCGATCCCACCTATGCCGATCGCACGCGCAAGACGGCAGATCTCGGCATGGAAATGGTAGAGCAGATGTTCGTGATCATGGAACCTGCCTTTCGCGATGCGCTCGCCCGCGCTCTCACCACGCGGTTCGATGAAACCGAAATGGGGGACTTGCTAGAATTCTTTGCCACACCATTGGGAGAGAAGTTCGCGCGCGAAGCCTTCTTCGTTCAGTACGACCCGCAAATGATCGCGGCGATGGAGCAAGTGGGGCCAGCGCTGGTGGAAGTGCTTCCTGACATGATGGCCAAGGCCGAAGAGATTGAAGCGGAGCTGGAAGATGCGCGGTCATTCAGCCAACTGAGCGAGGCTGAGCGCGAACGGGTAGCGTCGGCATTGGGCAAGTCTGTCACAGAGCTCGATGCGCTTGAACCGCAGGAAGACACAGACATGCTGGATTCCGAGGTTGATGAATCGGTGACCTGATTGGTGCGCGTTAACCGCCCTTGCAGCCTCCACATTGAGCGGCCACATCCTTTGGTGTGACAAGCGCGAAACCAGATCTGCCTGAAGAGATTGCCGACTGGTTTACAGCGCGAAACTGGCGCGTGCGGCGACACCAACTCGATATGCTCGCTAAAGCCCGTGCTGGCCAGCATGCACTGTTGGTCGCTGATACGGGTGCAGGCAAAACGCTTGCGGGCTTTCTCCCGACCCTGTGCGAGTTCGCGCCATCGGTTGGCGCCCCTCCACCGGATGATCTTCACACCCTGTACGTCTCGCCGCTGAAAGCGCTGGCGCATGATGTGAAGCGCAACCTGCTGACTCCGATCGAAGAAATCGGCCTGCCCATCACGGTTGAAACGCGCAGCGGAGACACCTCGTCAGACCGAAAGAAACGCCAGCGTACCAAGCCGCCGCATGTGATGCTGACAACGCCGGAGAGCTTGTCTCTGTTGCTGTCCTATCCGGAAAGCCTTGAACTTTTCCGGGGCCTCAAGCGGATCGTGATTGACGAGGTGCATGCTTTTGCCACCGGCAAACGCGGGGATTTGCTTGCGTTGGCGCTGGCGCGGCTCAACACTTTCGCTCCCGATGCCCAAAGGGTTGCTTTGTCCGCGACACTCGCCAACCCGCTGGGGTTTCAGGAATGGCTCGCGCCGCAAACCGTCGATGGCACAGGAGAGATAGTCGCCGCCGATTTGGTGCTTGGCGAACAAGGGGCGGAGCCCGAGGTCGATATCCTTCTCCCGATAGAAGAGCGCGTGCCGTGGGGCGGTCATGCCGGGCGATGGGCGGTCGATCAGCTGTATGAGGCTATCAAAGCCAATCGCACTACCTTGGTCTTCACCAACACGCGCTTTTTGGCCGAGTTCATCTTTCAGTGCCTGTGGGATGTGAATGAAGATCATCTGCCCATCGGAGTGCACCACGGCAGCCTTTCCAAAGAGGCCCGGCGCAAGGTGGAAGACGCGATGGCCGCGGGGGAACTGCGCGGGCTAGTCTGCACTGCCAGCCTCGATCTCGGTGTCGACTGGGGCGATATTGATCTCGTCGTGCAGATGGGTGCGCCCAAGGGATCATCGCGCCTGCTTCAGCGGATCGGGCGCGCGGGTCACCGGCTCGACACCGCATCGCGCGCGGTTCTGGTCCCCGGCAACCGGTTTGAATTTCTCGAAGCGATGGCGGCGAAGGATGCTGTCGATGAAGGGCAGCGCGACGGCGAGGATTTTCGTGCCGGAGGGTTGGATGTGCTTGCCCAGCACGTGATGGGATGCGCCTGCGCCGGTCCGTTTCATGAGAGCGAACTGCTCGCCGAAATCCGCTCGTCGCTGGCCTATGCGTGGGTGGATGAGTCCGCTTTCAAACGCGTGCTCGGCTTTGTCGAGAATGGTGGATACGCGTTGCGCGCTTACGACAAGTTCAAGCGGATTGTGCGCGGGAAAGATGGCGTGTGGCGGCTCGCTCACCCGCAACAGGCGCAGCGTCACCGGATGAATGCTGGAATCATTGTCGATTCCGAAATGCTGATGGTGCGGTTCAAGAATGGCCGCCAGCTCGGAAAGGTCGAGGAACGTTTTGCCGCGCAGCTATCCACTGGCGACACGTTCTTCTTTGCCGGGATGAGCCTGGAGGTCGAAAGCGTCAAGGATATGGATGTGATCGTGCGCGCGGCCAAAACCAGCGCCACGATTCCGTCCTATGGCGGGCTGCGCCTGCCGCTCACCACGCATCTCGCAAGCCGCGTTCAGGAAATGCTCGACGACCGGGCGGGGTGGGGGCGCTTTCCCGACGATGTGCGTGAATGGCTGGAGGTGCAGGATTATCGCAGCCGCTTGCCCAAACCGGGCGAACTGCTGGTCGAGAGCTTTCCGCATGGTGGCAAGCACTACACGACGTACTATACGTTCGAAGGATGGAACGCGAACCAGTCGCTCGGGATGCTGATCACGCGCCGCATGGAAGATCGCGGGCTGCTGCCCGGCGGTTTCGTCGCCAATGATTACACGCTGGCGGTATGGGGGTTGAAGCCGGTTGCCGATCCAGCGCTGCTGCTTTCACCCGATATTCTGACTGATGAGTTTGTCGACTGGGTCACAGAATCGCATCTGTTACGCCGGGCTTTCCGCGAAGTCGCGGTGATCAGCGGGCTGGTAGAGCGTCAACATCCGGGTAAGCGCAAGACCGGCAAGCAGGTCACCTTTTCGACCGACCTAATTTACGACGTGCTCAAGAAGTACGAACCCGACCATGTGCTATTGGAGGCCGCTTGGGCCGATGCCCGCGCACGCATGACTGACGTGGGACGGCTGGCGGATTTGCTGGAGCGCTCTGAGCGCGAGCTGGTGCATGTCGAGTTGGAGCGAGTCTCACCGCTTGCGGTGCCAGTGATGACGATGATTGGCCGCGAAGCCGTGCCGCAGGGTGCGGTTGATGATGAGCTGTTGCTGGAGGCGGAGACTCTGGTGGGTGAGGCGATGCGGATCGATCCGCCGCTGGAGGGGGATTGAGTTGGCACGCTAGTTGGTTTTGTTAGAAGGAGTGGTGTGCTTTTCGTTGCCGACAAAGCCAAATTTGGTGACGCCGGATTCCCTTATCGCTCTCAGCACTTGCACGGACACTTCGTAGCTTGATTGTGCAGACGGCTCGAAACGAAGCTCGGGTTCGGGGTCTCTCGCTGCCGCTGTCTTAAGCAATGCCGGAAGCTCTTCCAAACTGACGGAATTGCCATTCCAGTGGATTGTGTCGTCCTCAGAAATCGACAGGACATTTGAGCCTGTTTCTCCTACCGGGCTGGAGCGCTCCAATGCATCGCGGCCGCCGGGATCGACGCACGCTCCGAAAGGCAACATCAGGCAGGCCGCAAATCCGATGTTGCGAGCACGGGTTAGCATTCGCCGATCCATTCAAAAGAGGAAGAAGCGAGACATCCTGCGGATTCAGATTCCGAAATCCTTGTGCCGCGCATTGCCGACGAATGCGAAGCCCTCAGCGCCTTCTTCCTTGATCAACGCGATAGTGCGTGCCGATTTATCATAGCTGGCGAGCGCAGCAGGTTCGAAGCGCAACAGGGGTTGTTCCTCCATCGCGCTGGCTGCTGCGACTTGAAGCCGCAATTGGTCGCTCGTTACCGGGCTTCCATTCCACAACAGTTCGTCACGGGCGGTTATGAACACCGTGTTTTGTTCTGCGATAGCGAGAGGTGCTTTTGCAGGTTTGGTCGGCAAGTCGACGGTCGTCTGGTTGGTCTGCACGGGTATGGCGAGGACCAGCATGATCAGCAGAACCAGCAAAACATCGATGAAAGGAGTGACATTCATGTCGCCCTTTGCGCTGTGCGATCTGCGGTGTTTGCCACGAGGATCATAGGTCTCTGAAAACCGGCTTCGGCGACGGGGCGAAGATAGCGTCATGATACGTCTCCTTCTGACTGCGGGCTGGCTGGTGTGCTCTCAGCTCTGCGCCACAATGCGAGATTGTATATCAAAACCAACAGGTTGCCTAACGCGTACCGGTATCCGAACCGCAACTCATAGACGCGGGCCACGTGTGGCTTTGTCTTGAGCCAACAAAAAGCGGCCCCGGTTTCCCGGAGCCGCCTTTTGTCTTTCGGTTGTGGCTAGGCCCTGCTGGCAACCACCTATTGCGCCCGCACCGAGGCCGCCCGTGCCGAACGATAGACGGTGGATTCGCGCTTCTGTGCAAGCATCGTGAGCGAATCGTCATCGATGTTCTTCACGAATTGCGATGCCAGATCTTCGGTGCAAGCCTTGATGGCTGTTCGGGTGACCAGATCGGAAGAACTGTGGCAGCTTTCTGCAGAGACTCTCTCGATGCGATCGAGCAGTACTTCACGCTGTTCCGGAGTCGACAGTTCGCTCTTCTTCAGGGTGAATTCAACGACCTCACCTGCGCTGGCAACTTGAGACGTTGCAAGAGCAGCGAAGACGGGAACGAGTAGTATTTTTGTAAGGCGCATGAGAATCTCCTTTGTTGCTGCACTGCAGTATGAGGAGACTGAGAGTTTCTTCCATCGCAAAGGCGGAAAGGAGGCATTGCAATCTTCGCAACGAGATTAACCTACTAATAAAATTGAATAAGTTAGAAATCTCTCGCGATTGCGTTCCTACGGTACTATATTTGTGCGACGCAGCAATATACCTGGTGAACTTCAGTTCGAGGCCTTTCTCATCCGCAGACTTCCGCCCACCGGTTCCCTTGAAGCCTTTATCGCAGCAGCTCGAGCTGGGTCGTTGCGCAAGGCTTCTGTTGAGTTGAACCTATCTGTTTCGGCCCTCAGCCGTCGCGTGCAAAAGCTTGAGCAGCACCTCGGCAGGAAGCTGTTTACACGCACGGGCAATGAATATCTTCTCAACGAAGAGGGCGAGCAGCTCGTAGCCGAGATCGAACATCCATTTGACCAGATGGTCTCAGCTTTTGAGAAGCGTGACAAACCGCGCAGGCTGGAACTTGTGGTCGGTGTTCCGACGTCGTTTGCAACCGCTTGGCTTATTCCTCGCCTAGAACAATTTCGAAAAGCCAATCCGGACATACATCTGCGTCTTGATACATCTGGGTCACCTGTCCGCAAACTTGGCGACACCCTTGATATGATCATCTTCTTTGCCGAGGAAGGGGCTGAAGAGGTTCCATTCCAGCCCTTGCGTCGTCAGGGCGCTTTCAGCGTTGCGCAAGAGGGTGTTGTCGACACGCTCAGTGGCTTGAAAAGCACTTTGAGAAGAACCCCATTACTTGTTCATCGCCGTTTGCCCCACATTCTTGATGCATGGCTTGAGCATGTTGGCTTGCCCCGCGATTTCCCGCTGACGATCGATGCCTATGACGATGGACGCCTTCTGGTTGCAGCCGCACGGAGTGGTCTGGGCCTTGCTCTTGTGCTTGAAGACATGATCAACTTCTACGGCAGTTCCACCGGCCTTGTCCGGCCATTCGGTGAGTATGTCCGGACTCCGTTCAGTTATGCGATTGCCGCTAAGCCTGTGTCAGGAAATGCGCGCGCTGTTGAGCGGTTCGGTGCCTGGATTTCGGAAGAAACCCACAGGGATCGCGGCATGGTTCTGCCGGAAAAGTTGCTGGAGACGCATTAGCGCCTCCAGCATGAAAGTTTGGGAGAGGGGTCCGGAAGAAGTCTTCCGACCGAGTTCTCTTTCGCTCAGGCTAATTGGCAATGCTATCGCAGAGTTGGAAATGGCCCGTTGCAGGATTGGCAACGGTGAGCGGGAAGAGAGCCATGCTTAGCGCCTATGAGAAGAAACGCAGCCAACAAAAAAGCGGCCCCGGTTTCCCGGAGCCGCCTGTTTTCTTTCGGTTGTGGCTGAGCCTTACTGGCTGCCGCCGAGCCCGCCTGCGCCGGGGCCACCAGAGCCGAACACACGGTACTTCTCGTTGCCGACAAATCCGAACTTGGTAACACCAGAGCTCTTGATGACTTGCAGCACCTTCGCCGAAACATCGTAGCTAGCCTGCGCTTCCGGCTCGAACTGGAGTTCCGGCTCTACCGCCATTTGCGTGGTCTCCTGAAGCAGCGTTACCAGCTGCCCTTGGTTCACCGGCTCTGCATTCCAAAGGATCTGGTCGGTGCTGGTCAGGACCAGCTTGTTCTTGACCGGATCGATTTGGACGTCCTGCGGTGGCGGATCGCCAGCTGGCAGATCGATATCGACCGAGTGGGTCGCTACCGGAATTGTGATAATGAACATGATTAGCAGCACGAGCAAGACGTCGATCAGCGGCGTCATGTTCATATCGATCATCGGTTCGCCGTCGAGTTTACCTCCGGACATACCCATGTCAGTTACTCCTTAATTCGGCTCAGGGCCGGATCAGACACCCGGCTCAACCGGGTTCGAGATGAAGCCAACGGTCGGGTAGCCGGCCGCTTGCACATTGTAGATTGCTCCTGCGACACAACGCCATGGTGCATTCACGTCTCCGCGAATGTGCACCTGCGGAATTGCGTCCGGATCATTAACGATCGCTTCGGCGCCACCAGGGTAGCGCTGCACGATGTTATCGAGACGTTCGAAGGCCTCGTTGAACAGTTCTTCCGAAGTTACCGGTGTGATGTTGTTGAAATAGACCCGGCATTCTCCGGCACGATCCGCGCCTTCGAAACCTGGTTCACCGGCGTTCCGACCAGCAGCGTCGGTCGTACTCACGGTGAGCAACAGGTTTTCCACCTTGTCTTTAGATTCGCTCGATTCGAACACCGGAATCTCAAGCTTCTCGATGGTCTGAATAGCCACCGGAACCGCGATGAGGAAGATGATCAGGAGCACCAGCATGACGTCCACGAGTGGCGTCGTGTTGATGTCGGACATTGGGGTATCGCCCCCGCCCATCGAAATCGCCATTACGAATTCCTATCCTGCAATTATAAGTTGGGTTTGAAAGTCCAGCGATGCGATGCTTCGCTGGCGAGTTGGGGAACCGGCCGGGCCTGCTCCCCAAATTGCCTCATTCAAACCTTACTTCGCGCCAGCTGGCTTTGCAGGAGCAGGCTTCGCAGCCGGCTTCTTGGCAGCCGGTGCAGCGGTCAGAGCAGGCTTAACTGCGCCGTTCGAACCGATGTAAGCAACGATATTGTTCGAGAAATCGACCATCAGCGCAGCGATACGACGGTTGCGGCTCTGCAGCCAGTTAAAGGCAAGCACAGCAGGCACAGCCACGAGCAGACCAATCGCGGTCATAATCAGCGCCTCACCAACCGGACCAGCAACCTTATCGATCGAAGCCGAACCGGCGATGCCGATGTTGATCAGGGCGCGATAGATACCGATCACCGTCCCGAGCAGACCGATGAACGGAGCGGTAGCACCAACCGATGCGAGGAACGAAAGTCCGCCCGAAAGCGAAGCGTTGATCGTTTCCTGCGAGTGAGCCAGCTCTTCTTCCACGAAGTGGATT
Source organism: Pseudomonadota bacterium (assembly GCA_038526115.1). Lineage (GTDB taxonomy): Bacteria > Pseudomonadota > Alphaproteobacteria > Sphingomonadales > Sphingomonadaceae > Erythrobacter. The sequence continues at coordinate 9,816 of JBCBHD010000038.1, forward strand.
TCGTTAGCGGCACCCTCCATCTTGGCGTGGTGATCCTGTGCGGTCACCGCATCATCAGCCAGCTGGCGCCATGCGCTGTTCTTTTCAAGCTTCGCAGCGCCTTCTTTGAGGCTGTTGGCACGCCAATACGATGACTGAACAGCCTTGTACTGACGCATCACCTTATTCTGTTCAAACAGCTTGGTGAAGAGGATGTAGAACGAGCCGACGCTCATGATGATCATCACGGCAAGAATTGCCCAAGCGACCGGTCCGCCTTCTCTCATGGCTTCCATGAAACCGAATTTGTTCTCCGGTGCGTCGGTGTCGGTGGCTGCGGTAGCCGCGAGATAGTAAAGGTTCATTGCGAAAAGTCCTCTTGAAAGAAAAGTCCCATTGGCTTCGGTTCGTCCCCCGAACCGAAGCCGTTTTGTTTATCAATTCAAACGATAGGTGATGCGGGTGCTCCAGCTCCCGGTGATCGGGTTGCCCGCGTCGTTCAACGCTGGGTCAAACCGTGCATAGCGCTTCATGGAGCGGCATGCGGCCTGATCGAGAATGTTCGATCCACTGCCCGATGTAACCGAACAGTCGGACACGCGGCCGTTTGTACCAACGGTCACCCGAACACCCACCGTTCCTTCTTCTTCCTGACGAAGAGCGCGCGACGGGTAATCGTTGATGATGCGTGCGACCCAGCGGCTCTGACCCTTTGGCTGCACTCCACGGGCCTGCGAAGGCGGAGGAGGCGGCGGCGGCGGAGGCGCAGGGGCTGCTACCGGAGCAGGCGGCGGAATCTCAAGCGCAACCGGAGCTGGCGGGGGAATCTGCTGCTGCGTCACAATTTGTGGCGGAGTCGGCGCGATGCTTATCGGCGGCGGCGGTGCGACCGGCGGCGGTGGCGCGGTCTCTTGCGGCTGCTCGGGTGGCGGCTCATCCGGTTCCTCGGGGGGCGGTTCCTCAATATCGACCGTGGTAACCCGCTCGATCTGTTCCTTCACGGCACTGACAGCGAGGCCGATGACCATGACGAGACCCGTTCCCCCAACAATCGCAAGTGCGATGAGGAGGGCGACGAGCTTAGTACCGGTCAATCCTTCTTGTTGCTGAGCGTAGGACATCCAGTCGCTTTCTCTCCATTATTCGTGCCAGTCGAGACCGGCATAACTTTCGCATACGGTCAATTCTAACCGTTATGCGAATCCCAAAAATCAGATCCTCCCAAACCGGGCTGACACTGCAACTCTTTTGAAGTCCAGTCCCGGCTCGGTAGGCCACTCTTACAACTTGGCATAAGATGCGGCCCTTGTCTCGCAACGACCTTGTCCCCAACTTCGTCGCAAGCTTCACGCGCTTTAACGGTCAACCCCTAGGCAATCAAACGCTTTATCGGTTCAGCGCTGATTCACTGCATTTGTCCTGCACTGGAAAAAAGCGACAATTGGGTATCAATGGGGGCGCTGAAAGCGTTTGGGAATCGGTCACTATGAAAAGCGTTAACCGAAATTTAATAAGTAAATTCAGCAGCCTGCTTGCTGTGTGTGCGATGGCTGGTTTTTTGCTGACTAGCCAGCAATCAGTTTTTGCACAGCCCGCCCAAACTTATGCGGCGACTCCTGGCGAGATTGCGACTTATGCGGATTTAACAGCGCTTGCCGAACGCAGTCAGCTGGTGATCCGGGCAGAGATTCGCCGTCAGACAGTCGTCAAACCGGAACGTGCGCCCGGTCTGCAACCCGGATTCGCGCGTCTCTATATAGAGGCGAACACCCTGGCGTTGATCGCAGGCTCGTCAAATGTCGGCGAATCACTCGTCTATCTCGTTGATGTGCCGCTCAATGAAAAAGGCAAACCGCCGAAACTGAAGAAGCAACAGATGCTGCTGTTTGCGAATTCCGTGCCGGGCCGGCCCGGTTCTATCCAGCTATCCGGAAAGGCTGCGCAATTTGCCTATTCACCGGAACTCGAAAACAGACTTCGTCCGATCCTGCGCGGACTGGTTGCGGCGGATCGGCCACCGACTGTTACGGGAATTGCGGATGCTCTTGCAGTTCAGGGTACGCTGGTGGGCGAATCCGAAACCCAGGTCTTTCTGAATACCGATGGCGGTTCTCCGGTCTCCGTGAGCGTCATACGCCGTCCGGGTCAGTCTCCCGCATGGGGAGTGTCCTGGGGAGAGATTATCGATTCGTCAGCGCGTCCGCCAAGCTCAGGCACACTCCGTTGGTATCGGCTTGCCTGCGCCTTGCCAGAACGGTTGCCGAGCAGCGCCAACCTGGCCCGTGATCCCGTCGCGCGAAGGCTGGCCGCGCAGGATTATGCATTCGTAATCGATCAGCTAGGCCCATGCAAAAGGCGCGTGACAGAACCGACCTGATCGCTTGACGGGGCGCATAGGGTGATTAAGCGCACTCCCGATTTTCTCGTGGAGTGAACTGTGATCGATACGCCCTCTTCGCCACTTCGAATCGCCATCGCCGGGCTTGGTACGGTGGGTGCAGGTGTCATCCGACTGCTGGGCACCAATCGCGATCTTATTGCCGCTCGCGCAGGGCGAGGGATTGAGGTTGTTGCGGTAAGCGCGCGTGACCGAACCAAGGATCGCGGCGTCGATATCTCGAGCTACGCTTGGGAAGACGACATGACCGCTCTGGCGAATCGCGACGATGTTGACGTTGTCGTTGAACTGGTTGGGGGATCAGATGGACCGGCGCTTGCGTGTTCGCGAGCCGCTCTTGTGGCCGGCAAAGGGCTCGTCACAGCAAACAAGGCGATGATCGCGCATCATGGACTTGCTCTGGCTGAGCAAGCTGAAGCTGCGAGGACTCCGCTGAAGTTCGAAGCGGCGGTGGCTGGCGGCATTCCGGTGGTGAAGGGATTGCGAGAAGGCACGTCGGCCAACGCACTGACTACGATTTATGGCATTCTCAATGGCACCTGCAATTACATCCTCTCCGAAATGGAGGCGACGGGCGCTGACTTTGCCGAAACCCTAGCTGAAGCACAGCGACTGGGATACGCCGAGGCCGATCCGACTTTCGATATCGAAGGGATCGATGCCGCTCATAAGCTGGCGATCCTTGCTGCCATCGGATTTGGCGCACGGATTGATTTTGACGCGGTTCGGACGACCGGGATTGTGCAGGTCCGGGCCGCTGATATCGCACAGGCTGACGCGCTCGGTTTTGTCATCCGCCTGATCGCTCAAGTCGATGTTGAAACCGGTGCAGACGGGAAAGAACACCTCCTCCAGAGGGTTCGGCCATGTCTGGTGGCGAAAGATCATCCGCTGGCACCGGTGGATGGGCCGACAAATGCAGTGGTGGCCGAAGGCAACTTTTCTGGCCGGCTTCTGTTTCAGGGTGCGGGCGCTGGAGATGGTCCTACGGCAAGTGCCGTTGTCGCCGATCTGATCGATATTGCGCGTGGTGAAGTCGGCGCGCCATTCTCGATGCCCGTTGGGCAACTGGCCGCCATGCCTCCAGCAGAGCCGGGGCATCGGATGGAGCGCACATATCTGCGCTTCACAGTAAGAGACCGTCCGGGTGTCCTGGCCGAAATCACAGCTGCCATGCGCGATGCCGATGTTTCGATCGAAAGCCTCATCCAACCTGGCCGCGCACGCGAGGGGGGTGAGGTCCTTGTGGCGATGGTCACGCATGAAGGGCCGGAAGGAAACATCGCCAAGGCGCTCAAGCTGCTTGAGGGCTCCGAAAGCCTGACCGCGCCGCCGCTGGTCTTGCCGATTCTGCCCAGCTAGTCCCTATTCCGACGCCACCAGCGACGGTGCGGGTAATCCGAGTTCGGCCTGGAGACGTTTGATTGCATCCAGCGTTTCCGCTCGATCTTCATTCAGCGGCGGCAACCCTCGAGCTACCCTGTCTGCATCAGAGCCCGGCGGGGCTTCGGGTAGAGCGCCCACGTCGATAAGTATTGCAGGTTCCGGCGCGCAAGGTGGAATGGCGCAGACATTCCTCACCGTCACCGTGATCGCAATCAGGGAGCCTTCTCCCGGTAGCTGCAAACCGGATCCGTCGACTTGAACGGGCTTTGGACCTTGGGTTCGCTTGGCATAGCGCCGTTCCCAATCGGCTTTGTTCCATGCGCCGTCTGTGGCTTTGCCGAGATCGCGGCAGACGATGATTTCATTAGCAATCCGAGACGCGTCGATTTGATCGTCGCACCTTTGATCCTGCACAATATCTCGATCCTGGTTGGCTCTGGCCTCCGCAACATCGAGGATCAGGCGGCCTTCGTCAGGAATGAGCCCATCAGCCAAATTCTGGCTGGAAGGTGGATCCGTTTGGTCTTGAGCAAAAGCAGGCGCTGCCACAATCGCAACTACGCCAATAGGAAAGGTAGCGAACAAAAGCCGGCATGCGCCTGCGAACCGGCCGTGAATTCCGACCCCCTGCAAACCCTATTCCGGCTTCTGTTCGTATTTTGGTGGAGGCAGGCCCAGGGCCTCGCGCCGTTTGCGGATCTCCTCTTCGGTGAGGTTTTCATCCTGACCAAGTGGAGGGAGGCCGCGCGCAATTCTATCTGCATCTGATCCTGCGGGAGCTTCAGGCAAAGCCTCCACATCGATCAGCAGCGCGGGCGGCGGTGGACAAGGCGGGATCAGACACTGTCCCGAAATGGTGGCTGGCCCGCGAAATATCCCGCCGCCGGCAACATCCGGGGCTTGGGGATCCCCTTGGAAGGCGGTTTCTCGGGCGTAGCGTTTTTGCGCTTCGCTTCGGCTGCCGCTGAAATAGTTTTCTCCGTTTTCGCCCCGTCTGCGACAGACTACGATTTCTCCGCTAATCGTTGCCGCATCGGCATTGTCTTCGCACCTTTGAAACTGCGCTTCATTCACTTCACCGCGCGGCACGGTGATGAGAATATTGATCGGCGCGGGGCGCTCGGCAGGCTCAGCTGCGGTTTCCTCTTCAGTGGCTTCGGTTTCAGCGGGCGGAGTCACGGATGTGTCATCCTGCGCCCCTAGCGGCGCAGTCCACAGAAGCCCTGCGATGGTAAGACTGGTACCAATCGCTACAGTGCACAGGGAAGACGCAGCATTGCTCGACAAGCGCGTCTCCTTAGGCGTAAGCGCGGGGCGCAAACCAATGCGTTCGGAGGCTGAATTTCGCATGAATAATCCTGATGGCACAGATGTTCTGGCGGCGAAACAGCCGGATTCCGATGATGCGATCCAGCGCGTGCTGGTTCTTGAGATGGTCCGCGTCACCGAAGCCGCTGCAGTTGCTGCCGCGCAACTGATCGGGCGTGGTGACGAAAAGGCCGCCGATGCGGCCGCGGTGGCAGCGATGCGGCGTGCGTTCGACAATCTCTACATGGACGGCACAGTGGTCATTGGTGAAGGCGAGCGCGACGAGGCG
>JBCBHD010000039.1:0-15119 GCA_038526115.1 Pseudomonadota bacterium
GTGCTCAAAGGCCCCCGTTCGGCGCTTTATGGACGCGGCGAACCTGGTGGTACGGTCAATCTCGTAACCAAACGCCCTCAGTTCGAGACCTCAGGCTATGTCCAGTTCCAAGGCGGATCGTTCGATTTCTATCGTGGTGATGTCGATCTGCAGACGACATTGGGTGATAGCGTCGGTGTGCGGATCGCCGGTTTTTATGAAGACGCGGGCAGCTTCCGTCAGACTGTCGAAACTCAGCGCTTTGGCATCTATCCGTCGATCACAGCTCGCTTGGGTGAAGCAACTTCTGTCACTTACGAGCTTGAATACACGGAACAGGAGATCCCTTTCGATCGCGGTGTGATCTTCTCCGACCAATTCGGCTTCAGTCCGCGCCGCACGTTCACTGGTGAGCCCGGTGACGGCCCGATCGAAACCGAAGTGTTCGGTCATCAGCTCGAAGTGCAGCACGATTTCTCCGACAATTGGAGCCTGCTGGCTGGCCTTGGCTATCGCGAAACCCCTGGTCGGTAACGCTTCGGAAAACAATTTCGGCAGTCGGCAGCTCTACCTCCGGGATGGTGATACGATCACGCGTTTCTTCCGTTTCCGCGACTTTGATTCCGATTACTTCGTGGCCCGCGCTGAACTGGCAGGTGAGTTTGAAACCGGTTCACTCAATCACCGCCTGATCTTTGGCGCCGACTACGATCGGTTCGAGAACAGCCTTTTCATTCTTCGTTTCCGTCCGCCTTTCGTACCCGCCGACGCCGATCTGTCGACGCTCGACCCGGCGACGTATCTGTCCCTGAGCGCGAGCAACCCGATCTACGGTCAGTTCCCGATCCCGACGCCCGGACCGAACACCGACCGGAATGAAGTGCTCGAAGGGTTCGGCTTCTACATTCAGGATCAGATTGAGATTACCGATCGCTTTCAAATCCGGATTGGCGGCCGTTTCGATGACTTCAGTCAGGATTTGACCAATCTGCGCGCAACGCCAGCGACAACGACAAGCAGCAGCTCGGATCGTTTCTCCCCGCAAGTCGGTGCGGTCTATCTGCTTGATGACGGCATCAGCGCATATGTTTCATACGGCGAAGGCTTCCGGCAACAGACTGGTTCGGACTTTGAAGGCAATCAGTTCGCTCCGAACATCACGGAGAGCCTAGAGTTCGGCATCAAGGCCGACCTGGGCGAGCGCTATGATCATGTTGACGGGTCCATCAGCCTGACCTTCTTCCAGGTCGATCAGAGCAACATCTTGAACAACGATGATCGCCCTGAAGCAGTTGCGGCTGGGTTCTTCCTGTTCACCGCAGGCGAAGCGCGCTCGCGCGGTATCGAATTCGATACTGTCCTCAACTTCGACAGCGGGTTCAATTTTTACCTCTCATACGCGCACACCGATGCAGAATATCTCAATTCAACCCTGGATGAGAGTGGCTTTGGAGCGACCATCGAAGCGGGCGATCCACTGATTAACTCACCCGATCACCAATTGAGCATTCAGGCCAGCCAAGAATTTGCAGTGTCCGAGCTTCCGGCGGAAATTGGCGGAGGCTTGCTGCATGTGTCTGCACGCAACGGTTTTGCTGGTTTCGATTTCGATCTTCCCGCCTACACGACAGTACGCGCCTTTGCGGAACTGGAAGTGGCTGAAGGCTTTTTGATTAGAGCTGACGTGGACAATATCTTCGATGAGACATTCTACACCAATTCGTTTGCGGACGTATGGGTGCAGCCCGGGGCTCCTCGCACTTTCCGCGCAACGGCTCGTTACAGCTTTTAAGGATTGAGGAAACAGTCATGACATCACCTTTGGAGGCGCGTTCGCTTTCGTTGGTGCGAGAAGGAAACCCCGTCTTGGACGGCGTTTCCTTTTCCGTTTCAGAGGGCGAGATTTTCGCCCTTCTCGGCGGCAACGGGGCAGGCAAATCGAGCACGCTGCTCACTTTCCTGGGTTTCCTCGAACCGTCGGGCGGTGAAGTTCTGGTCAATGGCACAAGCGTAGGCAGCAATGTCCCCGCCGCACGCAACTCGATTGCCTATCTGCCAGAGGCGGCTTCGCTCTATGGGCATATGACGGCCTACGAGAATCTGGATTACTTCCTTGATCTGGCAGGCAGATCGGCCAATCGCACGGAGATAGATGCGGCCCTTGATCGCGTTGCCTTGCCCGAAGAGGCGCGATCGCGGCGATTGCAGTCCTATTCCAAGGGGATGCGGCAAAAGACTGCGATCGCTCTCGCTTTGCTACGTGAAACGCCAATCCTGCTTCTGGACGAGCCTACGTCTGGCCTTGATCCGGTGGCCATCGATGAATTCCACGATCTGGTGAAATCGCTGGCTGATGGCGGTCAGACGATCTTGATGGTGACACATGATGTTTATGGCGCTTGCCAAGTCGCAGATCGTGTCGGCCTCATTCGAGGCGGCAAGCTGGTTGGCAGTTTCTCGGCTGAGAATGGCGAGCGGATCGACACCGAGACAGTTCATGCCGCGTTTGCGGAACGGCAAGCGGCATGAGCATGATCGCTCGGATAGCGCGGGAAGAATGGCGTTTGTGGCTACGCTCCAAAGTCGTGGTCGCTGCTGCCCTTATCGTTGCCGTTTTGCTTGCGGCAACCATTTTTCTTACAGTCAATCGCATCACATCCGAGCAGTCGCAACGGATGGAACAGCAGCTCGCTGCCGAAAGCACGTTCTTCTCGCAGCCTGATCGTCATCCGCATAGAATGGTGCATTACGGCCATTACGCTTTCCGTCCCCCTCCCCCGCTCGCCATGTTTGAGCCGGACGTTGATGCGGTCACAGGCCAATCGATCTTCCTAGAAGGGCACCGCCAGAACACGGCGATGTTTGCTGACACAAAGGCGGCGGCTGACTTGGGAGGATTTGCGTCTCTCACCCCCGCCAGCCTCTACCAATTGCTGTTGCCACTGCTCCTGATTGTGCTGGGCCACGCCATGTTCCTGCGTGAGCGGGAGAGCGGAACGCTCGCTGTTATGCTAGCCCAGGGACAATCCGGCGTCTCGCTGGCGCTTGGCAAAGCGGCAGCCCTTCTGGCCGTTATAGCGGTCTTCATGCTGCCCTTGATTGGCGTTGCTGCCTATTCGGTGAGTATTGGTGAAAGCGCGGTGGCAGCCTTCACACTCGTTGGTGGCTACTTTGTCTATCTGTGTGTCTGGGGCGCGATCGTGCTCTTTGCGTCGGTGGTCCTGAAACAGCGCGCCGTTTCGCTTGGCGTGTTGATCTTTGCTTGGCTTTTTGCCGCGCTTATCGTTCCTCGCTTTGCCATCAACACCAGCAGCGCGATGATTGATGCGCCGGGCAAGATCGAAAGCGATCTTGTCATGCTGGCTGAGCAGCGCAAGCTGGGCGATGGACACAATGCTGCGGACCCTGCGTTTCAGCAGCTTCAAGCCCAGGTGCTTGAGCAATATGAAGTCGAGACGATTGAAGAGCTTCCGATCAACTGGCGCGGTGTGGTCGCGTCGTATTCGGAAGCGGAACTGACTGAGCTCCTGAACACTTATGCAGAAGAACGCATGGGCTTGGAGATCAGCCAGTCACGCATATTTGACCTGTTCGGCGTAGCTTCACCCACGATCGCCATCAGTTCTGCCTCACGCACATTATCCGGCACCGATCTTGCCACGCATCACCGCTTCCTGCGCGAAGCCGAAGCTCTGCGATTTGACTTTGTGCAGGCGCTTAATCAGGCCCATGCTGAAGACCTCGACTATACGGTAGACATAAATCGCAGCAATGATGAAGCCTCAAACCTGCGCGCCCGCATCAATGCGGAAAGCTGGCAGGTCCTCGATGAATTTCGGTTTGCGCCTGATAGCGCCAATGAACGTCTCGCTCGTTCCGGCCTTACACTAGCGATCCTTTTGGGCTGGTTGCTACTCGCCGGAGGGGTCGTGTTTCTGGCAGCGCGCAAGGTAAGGGTCTGATGCTTAAATCCATCATTCGCGAAGCCCGCTTTCTGGGCAAAGACAAAGGCGCGGTTTTCTGGCTGGCGCTTGCTTTCATCCTTTCGGTCATTGCCGTCAGCTTCGGCATGTCTGAAGTGCGCGAACAGCGCGAGACAATCGCGACCTTGATCGAAGAGGACGCATTGGATCGCGCCAATGCTCTGAAGGGACACGAAGATTGGGGCAGCGCGGCCTATTACGCGTTCCACTTCACCTATGCGCCGCCGTCTGACTTTGCGTTCGCTTCGATGGGTCAGCGCGACACTGCGCCGTGGAAGCACCGCGTGCGGATGCTGGCGCTCGAAGGGCAGATCAACGAAGCGGATACGCGCAACGCCAATTTCGGGCTCGTAGGCAGGTTCGATTTCGCATTTCTGGCGGCCTCGGTTGCACCGCTTCTTTTGATCCTGCTGCTTTATGATCTGCGAGCCTCGGAACGCACTGCGAGACGTCATGATCTGCTGGTTGCGACCGCTGGTGCATCGTCGCAATTGTGGCTGCCCCGCGCACTTGTCCGGGTGGCGGCTCTTGCATTGCTGCTTCTTGCTCCGCTTTGGGGTGCCTCCTTGATGGCAGGAGCTTCAGTCGGACTGATCGGACAAGCAAGCCTGATCGTCATCGGGTCTTTGCTTGCATGGTGGCTGATCGTCGAACTCGTCAGCCGCATCAATGCATCGCCTTCGGTCTTGCTGACTTCCCTGATTGGGCTTTGGCTAGCGCTGGCCATCGTCGTACCTGCGCTATCCAAATATGCGATCGAAGAGGCCAATCCCGTGCCAGATGGCGGAGAGATTTTGCTGCTGCAGCGAGAAACCGTGAACGATGCATGGGACCTGCCCAAAGAGGCGACAATGGAGCCCTTTGTGGCCGAGCATCCAGAATTCGCTGAGCATGCGGCGATCGAAGAAACATGGGCCTGGAACTGGTATTACGCTTTCCAGCAAGTAGGCGATCAAGCTGCGGCACCGCTGGTTCAGCAATATCGCGATGCGCGCATTGAGAGGGATCGTCTGGCTGGAGTGGCTGCGTTTCTGTCGCCCACCAGTTTTGTCGAACGATCATTCGAAAAACTGGCCGGAACCGATGCTCTGTCGATGATTGCATATGAAGATGCGGTGCGAGGATTCCACGCAGAACTGCGAGCCTTCCATTATCCCTATTTGTTCCCAGAAGCACCGTATGATGAGGAACTTCTTGAGGGTCTGCCCGCTTACACTCCACCATCGTAGGAGTTCGACCTGACATGCTCAAAAAGCTCTCCAGCCTCGTCCTCGTTTGCTTGATCGTATTCTCGGCGCCGGCCGCTTTTGGACAGGAACCAGAGGCTTTCACCATAGCTGACCAAAGCGTCGCACCAGGAACGCGAGCCGATTTCCGGATCACAGTCCCTGCTCGCGGTGATGAACCGGAAAGCTTCATTCCTGTCACTGTGCTTCACGGCGATGAGGAAGGCCCGGTTTTGGCTGCCGTAGCCGGAGTGCATGGATTTGAATTCTCGTCGATACTTGCGGTCGACCGGCTGCCCGATCGGATTGATCCAGCTGATCTATCTGGCACGATCATCTTCGTTCGCATCGCCAATATTCCTTCGTTTGAATATCGCACACCGCATTTCAATCCAGTGGATCGGAAAAACCTCAATCGCAGCTTTCCGGGTAGCCCGGATGGCACGTCGACTGAGCGTATTGCAGATCTGATCTCCCGCGAAGTTGTCGCACGGGCCGATTTCCTGATGGACCTTCACTCAGGCGACGCCGGTGAATTTCTGGAGCCGTTTTTTGGTGTTTATGGCGGGCCGCTAGCGACCGATTTTGATCTCGCACTCGAAGTTGCCCGCGGCTTTGGCTTCCCCAATCTTGTGCGCTACAAAATGAACACGCAGGCACAGGTCGACACGCGTCGGTCACTGAACCGTCAAGGTGTCGCCGCTGGCATCCCGACTATTCTCGTTGAACTGGGCGAGAATGGCAGTCGCTCAGAAGAGCACGCTGAAAGGGTTGCAAACGGGGTCCAAAACGCGCTCAGCACACTTGAGATTTGGGATAAGCCCCAAACAAACGTTGCACCTGCGCTACGCTATTTTGAGAGTTCGACGGCGGTGCGGGCTGAGCATTCCGGCGTCTACTATCCAGTCGATCTTGACCGTCGTTATGTCTTCAAAGGCGATCTTATCGGGACGATCCGCGACTACACCGGCAAAGAGGTGCAAAAGCTATATTCCCCAATTGATGGATACGCTTTGTACGGCAAGCGCGGCCCTTCCATGCGAAAAGGTGATCCTGTGATGACCATCGGCAATCCAATAGAGGGATTCTGACGGAAGGCCGGTTCGGCCTGCACTTGAGTTTGTTGCCTCAGCCGTTATCGGCCCCAAAAGGTTAACTGCTTGCGTCTTGCCGACGCGCTGGAATCTAAGGAATGCGCAATGTCGATGAAGGGAATGAGCCTTCTTACTCTAGAAGAGCTCAGCGGGGAGCAGATCCTGCATCTGGTGGACCGCGCCATTGAACTCAAGGCGAAGAAGCAAGCCCGCAAATTCGATCAGAACCTTGCGAACCGAAACTTCTGTCTGGTGTTCTTGAAACCATCAACGCGGACGCGGGCTTCGTTCGTCGTTGCCTCTACCGATGAAGGGGCGCATATCGAATACTTTGGCAAGGACGACATTCGATTTGGCATCAAGGAAAGCGTCAAGGATATTGCCCGAGTATTGGGGCGGATGTTTGATGGCATAGCCTTCCGTGGTTTTGAGCATGGCATTGTTGAGGATCTGGCGCGCCATGCTGGCGTGCCTGTTTGGAATGGTCTGTCCGATGATCACCATCCGACACAGGCCCTGGCCGATCTCATGTCTCTCAAAGAAGAGTTCGGAGACATTCAAGGTCGCAAAATGGCTTTCGTCGGCGATGGCAGCAGCAATGTTGTTCGCTCCCTTGCAGTCGCAGCGTCAAAGACTGGCATCGATTTCCGGATCGTAGCTCCAGCTGGCTTGCAACCTGATCACACAGTCGTGACACAGTTGCTGGAGACAGCCCACCCGGATTGCCGTTTGACCGTTACCGACAATGTCGACGAGGGAGTAGCGGACTGTGATACGATCTATGGCGATGTCTGGATCTCCATGGGGGAAGAACACTTGCTTGAATCCCGTATGGAAGTGCTCGCGCCCTATCGGATTGACGAAGCCATGTTCGCAAAGACAGGAAATCCGAGAGCCATATTCCTGCATTGTCTGCCCGCCTTCCACGATCAGGAAACGGAGTATGCCAAGGAGCATCCTGGAGTAATCGACGTAACAGACGGCGTCTTCGAAGGGCCAAAGTCACGCGTCTTCAATCAATCAGAAAACCGGATGCATACGATCAAGGCGCTGATGATCGAAACAGTCTGACCGGCCGTTTGCGATCAGACACATGGCTGAGAACTCCACTGTCCAGCCCGTGCGCCGCGTGCGCACATGACCTGGTACCACAGCCCCTTAACGCGCCACTCGCCGGATTGATCATCCCGATGTGCAGCTGCGAACGTCCGCCGACCAGACACGGAATCGTCAAGGTAACCGTGCTCTTCAATACGGATGGCCATAAAGCGTCGATCCGCTAGCTTATCGAACGGTCGGCGTTGCCATTGAGCCAGACCGATTGATATCTTTGCGGTCGGTCGCCCTTCCTCGCTTTCAGGATGCCCACCCAGCAATTCAGCGGCTAGCGCGCCCAAAGTAGGGGCGGTTACGGGGGCAACCTTCTCACCTTTCGGCTGCTCGATCCAATCAGCGAAATGGCTTTTCGCATAGGTTGCCATCGTATCGTTAGATGGGCGACGCCGCTGCCCGGCACCTGGGTAGCAGCGCCGCACTTCGCGCATGCCGAACTGGGTGTCGCTGGCGTCAAGCACGCCGACAAACCGACCATTGACCATCACAGAATAGCGGCGCGGCCCGGCAGCGCTGGCTTCTTGTTCGATCGTGCGTGAGCCCATGCAGTCTGCCGTTCCGATCCGAGAATCGCCGATTTGGGTGAACCCGCCATTGATCGCGATGCTTGCAGAATGAGCATCGACCTCAACGCTGAATTTGCCATCATAACGCGGGTGCGTGGGCAAACAGCCGCTTCCAATTTCGGCTTTGAGCGTGCTCGCTCCGGCAGGAAGTTCGAGGCAAATCTGCCCCACACGGGCGTTCGCCTGAGTTGCCATCAGGCTGGTGGCCAGAGCGCCAACCGTAAGCGCGCGCGCGATGGTGCGTTTTGTGTGGCGGATCATTGTCGTTCTCCATTGTGGGGTCCGTTTTCGATACCGCATTTATAAGCCGATTAGCGGCATGCGCGATGGGGTAAGCCCCCCAATCGGCTTTCGGGTTCCTGAACCAAAAGACCCTCCAGTTGGGGGATCGCCCCCATTCAGCTGATCGCGTCTCACTGCGACAAAACCCTCACAGTCAAACGACAGGTGAGGAAACATGTGATGACATGCATAACTGCAAAGAAACTAGGGTTAGCCACAGTCGGTGCTCTGGCAATCGGGAGCCTCGGCGCTCCTTCGCAAGCCCACGCTCAAATGCGGGCTTTGCTCCCAACCATCGACCAGGTCGAACCGCTTGGCACACTGCCGATCGACGGGGTCTGGGAAATCCGCGAGATCCGTGAACGCATCGTGATCGAGAACGGTCACGCCTATGCCGAGGATGGCTGGGTACATCTGCTGCTGTTCAAAATCGAACCCGAACAGGTTGTGCTGAAAAACATCCGCGAACTCGCTGATGGCGGCTTCGTCGCGCAGGACCTGCCGCAAATGACCAGCGTGGCTTTCGAGTGGGTCGATGAAGACACGCTGCGTGGGCGCACGAGTGGGCTGATCCCGGTGACGTATCACCTCGATCAGATCGTGGATTTCAAGTCCGGCTTCGATCCCGAACCCAATCCGGAAGACGACATCCCTCTCATCGATGAACCACCAACAGATGAAGATGATGGCGGTGATGTCGAGCCGTGGTGACCACCAATCCGTACCGATCAATTTCAGTGGAGAGTAGAGCAATGTTGAAAGCAATCATTCAATCGACTGCCGTCTTTGGCCTGGCCATCGGCGCAAGCATGATAACCCCCAGTGAGTCGGCACAGGCCGCATCATTCAGCAAGAGTTGCGGCGGCCTGAATCAGAAAACCTGCATCAGTCCTAACCCGGCCAAATGGTGCAAGGTGGGCTTAAAAGTGAAGCACCAGCCGGGTCGGAACATCTGCATTCGGAAACAGGGAAAGCCTGATCGCCGGGAGCCTTGTGGCGGCCTGAACCAGAAAACCTGCATCAGTCCGAATCCCGCGAAATGGTGCAAGGCGGGTCTGCAAGTAAAGCACCAGCCCGGTCGAAACATCTGCATCAAGAAAGAGCGCAAGCCCGATCGCAGACCCGGATCGAGCGAGTGCGGCGGCCTCAACCAGATTCGCTGCAAAAGTCCCAACCCAGCCAGATGGTGCGATGCCGGGTTCCGCAACAAGGTTGTGATTGGCGCTCCCGATATCTGCGTCGTCAAACCCAAAAAGAAACCGTGCGGTGGCCTGAATCAGGATAGCTGCGTCAGCGTCAATCCGGCCAAATGGTGCAACAAGGGGCTGACCTACAAACCACGCATGCTCGTCGGAAAGCGCGGCACCTGCATCGATAAGGTCCGCAATTCCGATCGGATTGCTGTTGCAAAGCAGGTGATCGAGAAATTGGGAGACAACAATCCGCTCGCCAACCTGACCAAGTGCATAAGGCGTCCGGAAAAGCTCGGCGACCTGAAGAACGCGATCACGACTCGCTCGAACAACGGCGTAAACCGTGTGTTGCGTTCGTGCGGCGCGGACCTGAACGGCCTTCGGAACATGGGTAGCCTCCCCTCGCTCAACAACGGCGCACAATCCGGTAACGACAAGAAGTTCAAAACGCTGTCGATCACTGTCGGTGCAAGCGGAGCCGCCGGCGTTGCAGGGGCCGCAGGCGCGGGCATTGTTATTGAGCTGAAGAAGGGACCGAACGCTCGGTGGTTCTTCACTGGCGGTATCGGTGGCGGACCGAAGGCGGAAGTCGTCGGCGATGTGACCCTCGGTCTGTCACGCTCGGAAATTCCGACCAAACGGGTGGGCTTCGATCACGGGATAGGCGCAGTTGTTTCGGGACACTACATCGTCGGTCTTTCGGGCGGCGTGGAGTTTGAAGGCAACTCGCTAAACTTCTCGGGCATTAGCTTCGGCGCGGGCGGCGGCGTCGGGGTCGGAGGCGCTGTGTACAAGACTGGTGCCATCTTCCCCTTCAAGGATCTTTGATCCGGAAACTTGCAGACCCGGTTGGCCTCCCTGCTGACCGGGTCTTCTTTCTAGGAGACTGAAATGCCGTTCCTGCTCGCACCTCTGGCTGCTGTTCTGATCGCAACGACAACCGGCGAAGCCACACCTCCGACCCTTTGCAACGCTAATGAACAAACAATTATCAGTGGATCGGTTCAAGATGATTTCGGTCTCGATGTCGCCGTCTGCGTGAGCAGCAAGGCCGGCGGACAAATCGCAGATGAGAAGGCCACTGCGACACATTTAACAATCCGTTGGTCGGGAGAGGGCGGCAGCGATGAGGTCTCTTGCACTCCCGACGCTTGCGAAGGGATCATCGAGTACTCGCGATACACCAGCTCGCACCTGACAATCCTGCAAATAGCCTGGATCAAAGATGGAAATGTGCAGCGTCTCTATCAATCGCTATGTAGGCCGCATCTTGATGGTCCAGTTATGACCTCTACGACGCATAGCTGGGTCGCAGCGAGATCCTCTTTGGAAGCAGCTCAGCACTTCTCTGTCCGAACGAATGCCCAGCCATTGGCACTGATGGCGTTGGAGAAGATTGTGGAAGCTAAACCGGCCCACATGCCTTTACTCTCAAAAGCGCCCGCTGGCCGCTCACAATGATGATCGGCATTCGCTCAGCTTGCGTTTGGATCAATCAGCCCTTCGCGCAAGGCATAGGCGATAAGTTCCGCCGCGTTGTGCGATCCGGTTTTGCCCATAACGCTTGTGCGGTGCCGGTCGACCGTCTTGGCGCTTATTCCAAACGCCTCGCCAATCTCACGATTGGTGCGCCCGGCAACCACCTGGCTGAGAACTTGACGCTCCCTGTCAGTCAATGGTTCAAGGTCGGCGCTTTCTTCAAGCATTTGGGTAAAGCGGCGGCACACGATCCGCCCGCCTTCGATAATGCGAGGGATGGCGCGGATGACCTCTCCCATATCATCCGATTTGCAGAACACCCCGTCCGCACCGATGTCGACCAGCTCGGCGATCTTCCCACGTGCTTCAATCCCGGTGAAGATGACCACTCTCGTCTCTGGCGACCAACGGCGCGCTTCGAGCAGCACTTCTGTTCCGCCAGCATGCGGCATAGTTACATCAAGCAGCAGCAACCCGGGGCGATGCTTGCGGACTGCAACGATTGCGTCGATGCCGTTTTCGACCGCTTCGACGATTTCAATCTTGTACCCTTGAAGCGCTTCTTCGTTGACGAGCGAAGCCGAAAGCGCATCACGGATGATGGCATGATCGTCCGCAATCACAGCGGTGTATTCCGTTCCGAACCCGCCCACGCGCCTCAACTGACCAATTCCCCTACGCCCTTCGCCTTTTGGAGCGCGCATCGTATACGAATGGCCATGGGGCGAAAGCGTGTTTTGAACAGGGTGAAAGAACTGGCGTCGGCGCTCTTGCTGGTTGCTGCGGCAAATCTCGCGGTGCCAGCGTTTGCGGAAAACGAGAATGCCGTCGCGACAGAGCCCGGTCGAAGCCATGAAATGGTCGAGAGCTCGGCGCAATATCTGGTTGTCGATCCGGACGCAGAGATTGAGTTCGGCGAGGCGCTGCAGGCCTTTCGAACTAAGAAATTCTCGGACGAGTTGGCTCCCTCCAACACTGGTGAATTTCATGATTGGCGCGTCTGGATTGCCCTACCCTTTTATAGCGTCGCACCAGAGGGTTCCGACGCTATGCGAAGGGTCATCGGGATCGGCGGAATCTTTGTCCGCCCACCCCGCGTCCACCTCGCTTGCGAAGGCGAGGAGCCAAGAGAAATTCTGGCCAGCCGAACAATAGAAGGCGGCCCGCTCAGCGCCCGCTATTTCACTTATGTGCGGTCGCAAAGCTTCACGATTGCTCCGGGTCAGCAATGCCTTGCACTGATTAACACGGCGAGTTCCGACAACCCCAACATCGGGATTTTCCGTGAAGGCGAATTGGGCACGCGTCAGGTAGTGGCAGTGCTGCTGAAAGGCGGTTTCACGGCAACTCTGCTCATCATTGGGGTCATTCTGGCGGTAGTTTCATACCTAACCTCGCGTCCGCTCGGTGTTCTGATTGGCATCACCTATTCGCTCGCCATGCTGCAGAACGAGGCATCATTGTTCACGACCACACTCGTGCCGGACCCGCTATCAGCGCGCGACGCCTGGGAAAACATCACATTGTTGACGATCTTTGCGATGCTGAGTGTTTTCTTATTCGGATTTCGCCACACTCTCCGCCTACAAAACCACTGGCTGCGCACATGCGTGTCTATTCTCGTCATGGTGCCACTGATCGCAATCGCTCACCAATCTAATTCGACACCCCATATCATCTGGGCGTTCTACCTTGCATTGCTGATGTTTGCCGTGACCGTCGCGCTCCGGTTCGACATCGCGAAACCCCTGCGGATGATAGCTGGAGTTATTCTGATCGGCAGTGCAATCGGTGGGATCCTGATTGAACCCTATTATCTTGGTCGCGACCTTTCGGACCTCACGATTGAGTGGTTTCGCGATTCATTCCGGCTGTTTGCAGGACTGGGCATGCTGGGTCTTCTTTTGGTGGATGTCCTGCAGACGCGCCGCGAACGAACCCGAATGTTCGCCGAACGGATCGAAGCGCTTGAAACACAGGCCGAGTCAGATCGTCGCTTGCTGGAGACGGAGCGGGAATATGCCCGCGCGCGCGAGGCAGCCAGCCGCACCAAAGCGCAATTGGCCGCTGCGAGCCACGATATTCGCCAACCGATTGTCGGCTTGCGCGCTGCAGTCGGTAGTGAAGCTGACCGTCTGTCACCAGCCCTCCAATCTCGTCTCAGCCAAGCCATCGATTATCTCGAAGATCTGACGAATGAGTACTCCGACCGTGACGATCCAGTGGGAAGTGTGGGCAATGAGCCCGACGAGCAGCCCTACTCGCTCGATCTCATAACCAGCGCTGTGAGCAGCATGTTCGAAGAGGAGGCCCGGCAGTCCGGCGTTAATATCAGCGTATCCGGTGTCGATTGCGCGACCCGCATCCCCGCCCTCGCGCTAATCCGCGCGACAAGCAATTTGGTGGCCAACGCTCTTCGCCATTCGAATCCGAAATCAATCACAATCGATGTGCGGTGTTTGGAGGAAGACTGTCAGGTCTGTGTGATCGACGATGGCAAGGGCATGGATGCCAGCACGTTTGCGACTGTCCAAACGGCGGGGGTGAAATCCGATACCTCGGACGGTGATGGTCTTGGCTTGGCGATTATCCATGAACTTGCATCACGCCATGGTTTTGAATTCGCGCTGAAGTCTCAACCTGGACTTGGAACGGAGGCAACAATCACCGTGCCCCGGATCCGGGGATGAGAATTGGGGGCGTTTGTCCATAATTGTGATGGGAACCGCGGTTCGAACTAAGCTGCTTGGTGGGGAATCATACGTCTGCAAGCCTGCAAGAACTCCAAGCCGGAAACCCTATCGCCGCCAGGATAGAGGTATAGGAGCATCGCGATCTACTCTGGCCAATTTAGGCTATTGAACCGACCTAGGCCGCGACGAAAGACGCCAGCTTGCTGTCAGTGGCTCGCGCTGTTAGCCCGCAGGCGTTGAAACAGACGCCGAAAAGCAATCATCAATGACAACGCAAATCATGTCTCGTCTTCCGAGGGTGCTGATCCAGCGGGATTTCCTCAATGCTGCTGACCACGCGCGACTGCTTGATGAAAGCCTTAGGGTAGAAGACGATTATGTGCCGAGTTCGATCTTCAAATACACAGACGATATGGATGATATCGCGATCGGCAAAGACAACAAGACACGTAAGTCCCTAGTTCGTCAGCTTCCCAAGGATCAGGCAAAGCTTATCAAAGACAAGGTTCTATCCTGCTCCGATCGTATCGAGGCCGAAATCGGGGTCAGCTTTCCCAGCGAATGCAAATTTGAAATCGAAGCGGTCCAGAACGGCGATGGCGCGTTTTTCGCCACGCATACGGATACAACTCGCGGACCATTGGCGACCCGTCGGGTGATCAGCGCAGTGTACTACTATTCGAAGAACCCGCGTGTGTTTTCCGGCGGTGAGCTGAAGCTCTATTCGCTCGACCGCAGCGCTTCCATCTGCGTAGAGCCGGAAGACAATTCCATCGTCTTTTTCTCCTCAATGTTTGCGCACGAAGTGTTACCCGTGTCGCTCAAGACCGGCGCATTCGGAGATGGTCGCTTTTCAGTGAATTGCTGGGTCCACAAAGTGATTTGATCGCTCAACCGACAGTGTCTGCTCCGCTGCCTCTGGCCGAATTGGCCAACCGTCACTACGAACCAATGCCACGGGACTTCGATTGCCCATAAGCCACCGCGAAACCCAATAAGGAACGCGTTCTCATGAATAGCTCTGCACTTGATCCGACCGCCAAATATGTCAGGGCGACCGACGTTGTATCGACCGACATGAATGGTGAGATCGTCATGATGCATATCGAGAAAGGGTCGTATTTCTCGCTTACTGGCACGGGCGGGCCGATCTGGGACAGGCTCGAAACCGCAATGACTTTCGCTGAACTAAGCGAATCTCTTGGCAGTGAATTCGATCTGGAATCCGATAGTGAGAGCGAAGCTCAGGTCAGAGAGTTTTTTGAGAAACTGGTTGCGGAAGGCTTGGTCGTCGTCGCGGCGTGATCCGCTATGTTCGCGGCGATCTTTTCCCGTGCTCAATCACCTCCAGTCGGTGAACTGGCGGATGGCGCGACATTGGTGTCAGCCTTGGCGCCATTCAGCCAGCCCGATGCAAAGGGCGAGTGGCAGAGCGAAAAAGCGCTAATCGTTCAGGCGGTCTGGCACAACACGCCGGAGTCCTTGCAGGAAATCGCGCCTGAAGTCTGTGC
>JBCBHD010000040.1:0-15104 GCA_038526115.1 Pseudomonadota bacterium
GTGTGTCCATCGAATTCAGATCTCTCGCGCGGCGAGGTCGCGTTCCCATTCAATCGTATCGCTGCGACGTCTGGACCATCGAGCACGGAATCGGGCGGTGAGCTTGATTGCAAGATAGATGCTAACATCGATGATCGATGCGCCGTTCTTTAGCGCCGTACGCAGATCACCGGCCTGATTGGATCCTGAGTAGTGTGGGCTAGGGTGCTTGCTCAGCACTTCCTCATTGCCGAGCCGCCGACGTGTTTCCACTCTGATCTGGTCGATTGTGCGGCGGGGCGGCGAAACTGTGAAGTAGACTGGGTGGCCGTTCGCGTCTTCCGCAACATTGCGCCGTTCGCTTTCGCGGAAACGTGAATGCACCCAGATATCGTCTCCGGTAATCGGCGGAAAGTCTCCGATCTTGTCGTATCCCGCTTGCGATATTCCGAAGCATCCCGAGCCGACCATACCGCGCTGAACATAGGGTTGAGTCAGCCAGACGCGATAATAGGCTTTGATAAAAGCACTGGAACGCGAAAGGTCCATTTCTATGCGAGGCGATGCCGCCATCACGCCGGGTTCGCGAAGCACTTCGGCCAGTGCGGCCAGCGTGGAATAGGTACAGCGCACATCAGCATCGAGATAGATGCGTGGGAAGTGTTCGGCTTCCGCATGCGCAGCGTTCATCGCTTTGGTTTTCGACCCCTGTGGCAAATCAAGCACCAGCGCATCGGGAGCGATTTCGCGGGCAATTGCAACGGTCCGATCTTTACAGCCATTGGCCGCCACAATGATCTGAGCACCGCCGCTGTCGGGTGCGTCAGTGAGCAGCGTTTCGAGGCAGCGCGCAATGACCGCTTCTTCGTTATGAGCGGGGATGATAATTGTGAATGGGGCAGGGTGCGTCATGCGACCGCTCCGGTGAAATTACCTGTCGTCACCGTACTGGTAATAGCCGTACTGGTAATTGTAGCTCTGCCCGGCTTCGAGTGCGCGATATTTAGTCAGGATCACGCCGAGAATATTGCCGCCGGCTCCGCGCACGCGTTTAATGGCCTGTTTCGCTTGACCGAAATGCACCTTGTTGGCTTCAAGAACAAAGATCGTTCCATCAACAAGGCGTGACAGCAATGGAGCGTCAGCGAGACCCATCACCGGGCATGTGTCGAAGATGATGAGCCCGTATTCGTGACGGTTCTTTTCTACAAACTCACGCATCTGCGGCGACGCAAGCAGCTCGGTCGGATTGGGGCTGATCGACCCGACTGGCAGGATTTCGAGGTTCTCGTGGATGCCTTTGACAACAGCCGATTGCAGATCGGTATGGCCGAGTACAACCTCGACAAGGCCGGCCTGCGGGTCTTCGATGTCAAGCAGCCGGGCAACCGAAGGCCTGCGCAAATCGGCGTCAATCAGCAGCGTCTTTCGTCCGAGGCTGGCAAACAACTCAGCCAGAATAACTGCCGTCGTGGATTTGCCTTCTGACGCCTGACTGCTGGTCAACTGAATCACGTTCTGATTGCGTGGCAATCCGAAGTCGATCGCAGAACGGATCGAGGCATAAGCCTCCATCAGCGCGCTGAAACGATTGGTTTCTTCTTTTTCCAGATCGCGTGATTCAACAAACGGAGTGTGGCCGAGCAATGGCAGCCCAATCTTGTCTTCCACTTCATCAAGCGAGCGGATGCGATCATCAAAGGTTTCGCGCAAGACGGCCAGACCGCCAGCCAAAGCCACACCAAAAACCAGCGCCAAGGTCATGTTGCGCATCAGGCTGGGCGAATAGGCCCCGCCGGGAACTGTCGCTGGATCAAGTTTGCTCAGCGTTCCGGCGTCGACATTGGCTGCCGTGCTAATCGTGTTGTAGCGATCAAGGAGTGCTTTGAGCTGATCACGCAAAGCCTGCGCTTCGCGTTCAAGCACACTGTACTGAACCTGCTGGTCCTGTTCGGCCATCGTTTCGCCAGTCAGTGCATTAAGCTCACGTTCGAGCGCTTGTTCCTGATTCCGCGCTACCGTGTATTCATTACGGACAGTGGCCTTGATATCAGCACTGCTGCGCTCGATCTGACGATCCAGCGTCGCGATCTTCGCTTTGACATTCACGATTTGCGGAAACTGATCGTTGTAGCGTTGCTGAAGCTCCAACAGCTCGTTTTGCAAGCCTGTTCGCTCCGATACGAGGCCCTGAAGGACAGGGTTGGTCTGCACTTCCGGAAGCTGAGCTGCCGGCAGATTTTGAATTGCCCGCCACCGCTGTTCTGCATCAATCCGTTCGGCGCGTGCATCTGAAACGCGCTGGTTGATGCTCGACAAGTTGGAGGTGGTCAGCGTGACAATGCCGCCTTCTTCGCCACCAGCGCTTGGCTGAACGATGATGCCGCTGTTGCGAGCGTAGGCATTAGACGCTTGCTCGGCGTCTTCCAGCTTCCCGCGAATAAGCTGGATTTGCTCTTGCAGATACTCCTGGGCGTATTCGTTGTCCGCAATATCTTCACGGGTATCAGAGGCCACGAATGCATCCGCATAGGCATTCGCCATTTCTGCAGCCAGCACAGGATTGTCGGAACGATAAGAAATCGAGATGATCCAGCCTTCATCGGGCATGTCGGCAACCACCGATCCCATCAGGATCGAGGCGGCCATTTCTTCCTTGCTCTTGAGCCAGGCCTCATCGCTCATATTGGGCGGGCGGCCTTCATCGACATTCTCACCCAGCAAATCGTATCGCTCGCCAAGGTTCTGGTCGGCGGCAACTGTGCTAGCGAGATTGCGGCTTTGAATTACCGCGAGTTGGGTGCCGAGAAAGTCGAAAATCTGGTTGCTGGCCAGACCTTGATCAATATCCTGACCTTCAACGATGTAAGCCGCGTAAGGCTCTACTTTAACGGTCGCGCGAGCTTCATACATCGGCGTCGCCATCAAGGTGTATACAAGCCCACCAATAAGCGCGAGCGTAATGACAGCCGCAAAAAGCCAGCGTTGGCGGAAAAGAATTCCGCGGATCGCTGTTACGTCGATCAGCTTTGGTCGGGGTTGGTAGTGCGCAACCTGATTTTCAGGCAGGTACGGGTCCAACCACGTGCCACGACCCTCCGGTTCGGGGGTCTGGATGATCGATCTGTCGTTCATTCTGGGATCAGTTGTTGTCTATGGCCACTGTCGCGAAAACGCCGAGGGCAGGAATAGTCTTGAGAGCATCTTGCCAAAATACCGAAAGCCCATCGGTGCCGACAACAACACGGTCGTTCGGCTCAAGCACGGGATCGAGCATCGTGCCTTGGCTGACAGCGCCATAATCGAACTTGGCCACATAGACCTGGTCGCCCCGCGTGCGGAATACGGCCACCTGGCTCCGCTTGGCTTCGCGTTCAGTCCCTTCAGCCATAGCGATTGCAGACGATAGACGTGCGCCCGGTTCAAACGGATAGACGCCCGGAGTCGTGACTGCCCCTTCCACCGTAACGAGGTGTGACGCGTACTCGGCGATGTTCACTGCGACCATCGGCGATTTGAGACCTGCGGCGGCGAGCCTGCGGGTCACGTCTGTTTCAAACTGCTGAGCAGTCATACCCGCAGCGGGTATCGATCCGAGCAAGGGCAACGAAACATTGCCTTCCACGCCCACCTGTACGGACTCCATTGAGAAATCCGGCTCACGGAAGACATTGACTGAAATTTTGTCCGAAGGACGCAAAAGATATGTTCTGGGTCGAGCGACCGAAAAGCCTTCCTGACCAAGTGAAGAGACCGGCTGTGACGCGGCAACTCCGACTACGGGTTCTGGCGTCGAAGCGCAGCCGCCCACAGAAAGGGCCATCATTCCAGTGGCAAGCAGGAAATTTTTACCCGTCGGGCGCATCACGTAGTTCCTCCGCAAATTACGGAAAAAGCCTTATACGGGCGTCTGCCGCAGTGCAACAGAGACCGTGACAAACATGGGCATGGTCGCTGCCTCTTTGTATCGTGGAGCAACCTTACCAAGGTCCCATCACAATCCTGTGCCAGAAACCGATCGGGCAATTGCTAGGATTGTCACGCGTGTTATGGCTTGGCCTCCACCACTGCCTAACGCATCGCGAAAGCGTATCCTATGCCGGGATCCGGACCTTCCACTCTCAGTTTGATTGCTGCTGGCCTTTACGTGGCGGTTGCCATGGCGTGTGGGTTTGCGATGGTGATGGCGCTTCGCAATCGCCAGCAGCCAATCCATTGGAAGAGCTTTGCAGGGCTGGCCGTGTTGTTCGTGGCCATGGCAGTGCTGAGGCTACTCGATTTCGAAGATATGGTGCGCGACCAGCTGCGCGATTGGCTGCTTGCCAGCGACAATTACGAAAGCAGGCGCGGCATTCAAGGACCGATCGTGCTTGTGATCATTGCCCTTGCCACTGCGATAGGGTCCTTCTGGATCTATCGAAAAGTTCGCGCAGCTCAGGGTAGGCGCAATTATGCTGTCATCGCAGCTCAAACAGCCGGACTGGCCATGATTGGGCTCATCGCGTTTCGGACGGTGTCATTCAGCGCACTGGACAAGCTGCTATTTGGGACGCTCAAACTGAACTGGATTATCGATATCGGCTGCTCCGGCCTGGTGGCTGCGTGCGCCATTTACTACGTCTGGGTAGTCCGGAAACCGCAGCGTTCTAGGTCTGGTGCGTCCTCGCGATGATATCCGCGATCTGTTTACTGGATGTGCCATCGCCATACGGATTGTGGGCTTTGGCCATCGCTTCGTAGTCAACAGCGTTATCAAGCAGGCGATTGACCTCGCGCACGATCCGGTCGGTATTTGCTCCGACCAGCAGGGCTGTTCCGGCTTCGACGCCTTCCGGGCGCTCGGTCGTGTCGCGCATCACCAGCACAGGTTTTCCAAGGCTGGGTGCCTCTTCTTGAATGCCTCCGGAGTCCGTTAAGACAATGTCGGCCGCCTCCATCATGGCAACAAAGTTCAGGTAATCCAGCGGCTCTATCAGTGCGACGTTTGGAATGCCTGAAAGTGCAGGCCGCATGACCTCGGCAACGTTGGGATTGGGGTGCATCGGATAGATCAGCGCGGTGCCTTCGCGATGGGCGATCTGCCGAAGCGCCTTCGCGATCTGGTGCATTCCCTCACCGAAATTCTCGCGGCGATGGGCGGTTACGGCAACAATTCGCTTGCCCGCAAAACGCTGCTTAAGCGGCGCGATTTCAGGTGCGAGGTCGGGCTGGTTCTCAATTGTGGCGCGGGCCTTCAGCAACGCATCAATGACCGTGTTGCCAGTGATATGGATAGCGCTTTCCGGGATATTCTCGGCACGCAGGGCTGCAGCAGCGTTGTCAGTCGGGGCGAAATGAAGATCTGCGATCGCACCGGTTACCTTGCGGTTCACTTCCTCAGGCCAAGGCGAATAGATGTTCCCGCTGCGCAAACCCGCTTCGACATGGCCAACAGGAATGCGGCGGAAATAGCATGCGAGGGTCGCCATCATCGTGGTCAGCGTGTCACCATGGACAAGCACGCGATCCGGCTTTTCCGCATCGAGAGCTTCTCCAAAACGCGTGATAATGCGGGCAGATAGCGCGTCGAGGCTTTGACCGGGCTGCATCAGATCGAGATCGATGTCCGGCTCGATCCCGGCCATCTGCATAACCTGATCCAGCATTTCGCGATGCTGTGCTGTGACTGCAACGCGAACATCGAAACAACCCGCTTCGCGCAGGGCCTGCACCACAGGAAACATCTTGATGGCTTCGGGGCGCGTCCCGAATGTGACCATGATCCGAGGGCGGGTCACGGGTTGGTTCAACGCTTCATCATGCCGCGTGTGTCATACACCAATTTCCCGGCAAAATCGGCGGGAGTCAGGTGTTTGAACGCGGTGTGATCGACAAGCACAACGATCACTTCGGCCGTGTCCAACGCTTCGTCAAGGCTGGCGAGTTGCGCGCCCGTCCCTTCGAAACCAGCGGGCAATTCTTCCGCGAATGGTTCGACGACCATGATCCGCTGTCCGCGTGTCTTCGCCAGGCTGAGTGCAATTTCGAGCGCCGGGCTTTCGCGGAAATCATCGATGTCGGGTTTGAAAGCGAGGCCGAGCAACGCGACTTTGCCGGGGACCGCATCAAGCAAGGCGCGGATGCGACGTTCGGAATAGATGGCCTTGAAATCATTGACTTCGCGGGCTGTGCGGATCAGCCGTGCAACCTTGGGCGCACCTGATACGAGAAACCACGGATCGACTGCGATACAGTGCCCGCCGACACCAGGGCCCGGCTGGAGAATGTTGACGCGGGGGTGGCGGTTGGCGAGCGCGATGACATCCCACACATCAACGCCGAGATCATCTGCTATCACACTGAGTTCATTGGCAAAAGCGATGTTCACATCGCGAAAGCTGTTCTCCGTCAATTTGACTGTCTCAGCAACGCGGGCGTTGGTGGTGAGGCAATCGCCTTCGACGAAGCTGGAATATAGCGCTTTGGCCCGCTCCGCACAGTCGGGCGTAATGCCGCCGATAACGCGGTCGTTCTGCACCAGTTCGCGCACGATCTTGCCCGGCAAAACCCTTTCAGGACAATAGGCTACTGCGATGTCGCCTGCTTCCTGCGACCCGAACACCGGCAATTTCAAATCTGGCCGAAGCTCGGCAATCACCTGCGCAACCCGCTCTGTTGTGCCAACGGGCGATGTGCTTTCGACGATGACGCAGGAGCCCGGAAGGATCTTGGGCGCGATGGCGCGGGCCGCTGCCTCTACATAGCTGATATCCGGCGTATTTTCGTCAGTTAGAGGAGTAGGCACCGCGATCATGTAAAAATGTGCGGTTGGCACCTCGGTAGAAGCGGTCAGCCGTTCGGATTCCGTTGCTTCACGCACCAAGCGATCGAGGTCGCGTTCTTCGATGTGTACGCCGCCGCCATTGACGGTTTCGACAACTTTTTCAGACACATCAACGCCGCAAACATTCCAGCCATAGCTGGCCAGGACAGCGGCTGTGGGCAAGCCGATATAGCCCAGACCTACCACGACAACCTGATGGTCAGGCGCAGGTTGGGTGGCGGCATCCGGTCCGAAAGCCGAAGCGGTGTCGAAAGGTGCGTTCATGTACTCAAGTGTCCTCGCGCGGATTTGCACAGGACATTGGCCGCTAAGGCCTTAAAATCGCGTTAGGGTTGCTGCGATTTTCACCATTTTTGAACGGGGCGCTGAAAGGAACTGAAAAGAGCCTAGTGGTACCTAAAGGTTCAGAGCCTGCTTGTAGGCGGCCAGAAGCGGGTCAATCTGATGCTGCCAGTTCAGCTCCTCAACCACTCGCTTGCGGCCATAGGCACCCATCTCTGCGCGACGATCAGGATCATCGACCAGCTCGACAATCTTGTCGGCCAGATCGATGGAGTCATTGGCTTTGGCGTAGAGCGATGCTTCCCGTGCCGAGAACTTTCCTTCGGTCACATCGAATTGCACCATCGGCTTTTCGAGGCTCATATATTCCATGATCTTGTTCATGGTCGATTTGTCATTCATCGCATTCACCCGGTCGGGATTCACGCCGAGCGCCATTGTTGAGAGCACTTCGAACAATTCCTGATCTGGCGCACGGCCTGTAAAGGTCATGAAATCCGCCAGGCCTTTTTCAGCAATGAGCGCTTTCAGCTCATCGAGAGCCGGCCCGCCGCCGACCAGGACGAACTGAATGTCTGTGCGTTGCTTTTCACGGACGATATGTTCGACAGCATCAATCAGTAGGTCGATGCCTTCCTGTTCGCCCATGACGCCAACATAGCCGACCATGTGCTCGCGCCCATTTTTCCAACTCGGCACTGGCGGCACCAGCTTGAGGCGCGACAGGTCCGGGCCAGAGCGCACGACATGCACCTTCTCCGCCGCCATGCCGCCACGCTCGACCGCTATCGCTTTGTAGCTTTCATTGGTGGCAATCGAGACATCAGCGAAGGCAAAAGTCAGTTTTTCAAAGGCGCGCATCAACTGCCAGAAAAATCCACGTTTCTCGAACTTCGCTTCGTACAGCTCGGGATTGATGTCGTGGTGATCGAAGATGTATTTGACGCCAAACAGCTTGAACGGGGCTGCGACGAGGAAGATTAAGTCGGGCGGGTTGCAACCCTGAATGACATCGATCCTACGCTTGAACTGGATCTTCCAAGCCAGCACCGTTTCCCAGAATAGAGCCGCGCCGTATTCCAGTAGAAAGCCGAGAGCACCCTTGGCTTCGAGCGGCAAGGGATGGCGATGAATCTCCACCCCTTCGATCACTTCGAAACGCTTTTCGAAGCCCTTGCCAGTCGGGCAGATGATGGAAACATGCGCGCCTGCGGCCTTCAGCGTCCGCGCTTCCTGCCAGACTCGCCGGTCAAACGGCAGCGGCAGGTTCTCGACGACTATCAGGACATGTTTGCCTTTGAGTGGCTCACCCGGAATGACCTTGGGAATGCCCTCTTCGGCAGCGACAGGCGTGCTCGGAGCGTTCACGGAATGGCGCTCACATCGACCACCTTGGCAGGGTCGACGGACAATTCGTCGATCAAGCGATTGGTCGCAATAACGCATGCGTAACTGCCGCTTTCGGCCTGCGCCTTGTCGACCAGCAGGCCATCAATCTTCGGCAGCCATGCATAGGCGTAGCCGAGGTTCTGACCGACGAGATTGTCCGGTTCGATCTGCGGATCATAAATGTCGAGGTCAAATCCGGCTTCCAGCAGTTTGCGCGCCATATCGACCGCCGGGCTTTCGCGCATGTCATCCGTTTCAAGCTTGAACGCCAGCCCAACCAGCAGCACTTTCGCACCGGGTTCAAGATCGGCGGTCGCGTGCTGGAACTGATGGTGCTTGTGCGCTTCGTTGGAGCGGATGAGCGAGTCGACCAGATGCGTTGAGGACCCGGTGTCTGCAGCGATATACTGCAACGCCCGGACATCCTTGGGCAGACACGATCCACCAAATGCCCCGCCGGGACGGGTATAGTAGGCGGAAATGTTGAGCTTGGTGTCACTCTTGAAGATGCGATGGACATCGCTCGCCGAGATACCGAGGTTCTGGCAAACTCGCCCAATCTCGTTGGCGAAGGCCACTTTTACCGCGTGCCACGAATTGTCGACGAACTTGGTAATCTCCGCTTCGCGCAGACCCACTTCGAAAACCGGCGCTTTAATCCCTTCGTGCAGTGCATGCATATTGACCGATGGCTGACCACCCAGTGTTCCGATCACGATCTTGGGCGGATTGAAATAGTCTTCGATAGCAGACGCTTCGCGCAGGAATTCGGGGTTGTAGACCAGCTCTACAGCTCCTGCGGCATGGTCTCCAAGCGATTGCTGGATGATTGGCCAGATGATGTTTTCGCAACTGCCGGGGCGCATGGTTGAGCGATAGGCGAGCGTTAGCGGTTTTGAGCGGTCCGGTTTGAGCGCTTCAGCGATGTTCCGCGTTACCTGTGCGATGTAACTCATGTCATGAGCGCCATCGACGCCGCTTGGCGTGCCTACGCAAACAATCGCTAGATCGGCTTCATCAAGCTGATCAGTCAGATCGGTGGCGGCTTCAATCCGGCCTTCGGCTTGTGCGCTCGCGATGAGATCATCGAGCCCCGGTTCATAGACCGGCGCACGGCCAGAATTCAGCGCATCGACCTTGGTCGCGCTGGGATCAACCCCGACAACATGATGACCTTGGCTGGCGATGCAGCCGGCTGCAGTCGAGCCGACATAGCCGAGGCCGAAAATGGCGATTTTCAAAGTGAAGTTCCCCGCTGCGCGCGTTTCGAGATATGTAAAATCGCGTAGCGATGGTGTGGGCCTGTTGCAATGCACCAGGCAGCCGGGGTTCACAGGTCTTGCCAGCAGCGTGGACGAGCGGCAGAGAACATCGCGAGAGGGAGATTGCCAAATGAGCCAGCCAAGTGGCCCGCTTGTCGGATTGAAAGTCATTGAATTTGCCGGGATTGGTCCGGGACCGCATGTCGCCATGCTGCTCGCTGATCTGGGTGCCGAAGTGGTTCGGATTGATCGGCCAGGCGGAATGGTGACCAATCCCGTGGTCGAGCGCGCCCGAAACCGCGTAACGGTCGATCTGAAAAGCGAAGAAGGCAAGGCTTTCTGCCGCGATGCTGCAGCCAGTGCTGATGTCCTGATCGAAGGCTTGCGTCCCGGCGTGATGGAGCGGCTGGGTCTTGGTCCGGACGAACTGCTCAATGCGAATGATCGGTTGATCTATGCCCGGATGACAGGGTGGGGTCAGGAAGGTCCGCTGGCGCAAGCGGCTGGTCACGATATCAATTACATCGCATTGACCGGCGCGCTCGATGCTGTTGGCAAAGCTGGTGAAACCGCCGTTCCGCCGCAGAACCTTGTCGGCGATTTCGGTGGCGGATCGATGTACTGCGCTTTCGGCATCATGGCAGCGCTGTATGAGCGCGAACGGTCCGGCAAGGGGCAGGTGGTCGACGCCGCTATTGTCGATGGCGCGACCAGCCTGATGAGCTTCTTCTTCGGATTGCCGGAGTCGGCTGTGCGCACAACCGAGCGCGGCAAAGGCCTGCTCGGCGGGGCCGCGCATTTCTATCGTTGTTTCGAATGCGCCGATGGGAAGGAAATCTCGCTCGGCTCTATCGAACCGCAATTCTATGCAGAGATGCTGGCAAGAACGGGCGCTCCCGCCGAGCTGGCAGAAGGACAGATGAACCCGGCAAACTGGGATGATTATGCCGAGAAACTTGCGGCTCTGTTCAAGACCAAAACCAGCGCGGAATGGACCGAATTGCTCGAAGGCACTGATGTCTGCTTCGCCCCTGTGCTGAAGCTGGATGATGCCCGTGAGCACCCTCACATGAAAGCGCGCGGTGCCTTTGTGGAGCATGATGGAGCCTGGCACACAGCGCCTGCGCCGCGGTTTAGCAGGACGCCCGGTGCGGTGCGTTCTAGCGCGCATGATGGTGCGGACGTTGTCGCTCGCTGGCAGAAAGGCTGATCGATGGCTGGCAAGTTCTTTGATGAATGGCAGGTTGGCGACTCGATCGAGCACGAGATCCGCCGGACTGTGACCGAGACTGACAATCTTCTGTTCTCGACCATGACCCACAATCCGCAACCCCTTCATCTCGATGTTGAAGCGGCCAAGGAGAGCGGGTTCGGGCAGATTCTGGTCAACTCGACTTTCACGTTTTCGCTGCTGGTCGGTTTGTCGGTTGGTGACACGACGCTCGGCACATTGGTGGCGAACCTGGGCTTCAACAATGTCGTCACGCCCAATCCCGTGTTCATTGGCGATACGATGCGGGCGCGGAGCGAGGTGAAGGAACTGCGGGAAAGCAAATCGCGGCCCAATGCCGGGATCGTCACTTTCACACATGAACTGATCAATCAGAAAGACGAGGTTGTTTGCCGATGTGAGCGAACGGCGCTGCTGAAAAGGTCTGCTTGACGAACCTATCTCTTCGGGCGCAGGGTTCGCTTGGGAGAGAATTGAGGGGAGGGAACATGCGTAAGGCATGGATCAAGCTGGGCATTGCGAGCCTTGCGGCACTGACGGTGGCTGGCTGCGAAGATGAGCCTGAAGTCGATCCGGCCCAATCCGGTTCAGGCGAAGATACTATTGAGCTCGCCGAGTTTCCGGATCGTCCTTATTGGGGGGACACACACCTTCATACCGACAATTCGGTTGACGCGTTTGGTTTTGGCACGCGGCTTGGGCCGGAAGCGGCCTTGCGCTTTGCACGGGGTGAGGAAGTCACCGCGACGTCAGGCGGTGCAACTCAGCTGGCGCGCCCGCTCGATTTTCTCGTGATCGCCGATCATTCCGACGCTTTGGGCGCGACCCGGCGTCTGTATGATGCGCCGCGCTGGTATGTGAACTGGGTGATTGGCGACGAAACCGTGCTGCGCTGGTATGATATGATGCACGAAAGCCCGGAACAATCGACGCGGGCTATCGGCGAACTGATTACAGCGGCAGCCGAAGACAACATTCCCGAAGCATTCGCAGATCCCGAAGCGGCAGCTGAAGGCACCAAAGACATCTGGAACACCCAGCTCAGCATCCTTGATCGGTACAATGAGCCCGGCGTGTTTTCAGCCATCGCGGGCTACGAATGGACAGCGATGCCCAACGGCAACAATCTCCACCGGGTCGTGATGTTCCGCGATGGCAGCGACAAGACCCGCCAGACTGTCCCGTTCCCTGGAATCAATACCACCGCACCGCAGCTGTGGGAATCTATGAAGGCCTACGAGGCAGAGACCGGAGGCCGGGTGCTGGCCATCCCGCATAACCCCAACCTTTCAAACGGCCTCATGTTTCAGATGACGATGGAAGACGGGTCACCCATGACGCCCGAACACGCGGCCTTGCGAGCTTGGGCGGAACCAGTGGTCGAGGCCACGCAGATCAAAGGTGATAGCGAAACCCATCCATACCTGTCGCCAAACGATGAAATGGCAGGATTTGGTGTTCAGGGCTGGGATTTCGGCAATCTTTCGCTCAGCGAGAAAACCGAACCCTCACAGTATGCAGGATCATATGCGCGTTCGGCACTGCTGCGCGGGCTTACACTTGAAGCGCAAATGGGCGTGAACCCTTACGCTTTCGGCATGATCGGTTCGACGGACAGTCACACGTCGCTCGCGACCGGAGACGAGGATAATTTCTGGGGCAAGCATACCGGCAATGAACAGTCTTACACTGATCGCGCCGCGGTGCCGCAAAACCTTGGCACCCGCGAAGGCCGGTTTGGTTGGCACTATCTCGCAGGGGGATACGCCGCCGCCTGGGCCAGAGGGAACACGCGGGCCGAGATCTTCGACGCTTTCGCACGGCGCGAAGTCTACGCGACTACTGGCCCGCGTATGAGCGTACGGGTTTTCGGAGGCTTTGATTTCTCGGACCAGGACTGGGATGGCGACTGGGTGCGCAAGGGGTACTCACAAGGTGTCCCGATGGGCGGAGAATTGATGGATGAAGGCAAAGCGCCCAGCTTTTTGATTAGCGCCCTGAAAGATCCTGAAGGCGCCAATCTCGATCGGGTGCAGGTTATCAAAGGGTGGCTTGATGGATCGGGTGAGATGCAGGAGCGCGTCTACGATGTCGTGTGGAGCGATATGGACGCCCGGCCGCGCACAGCAAGCGGCATCCAGCCTGTGGGTGACACCGTCAATCGAGAAGACGCGACCTACACCAACGATATTGGTGCGGCGGAATTGCGCACCGTATGGACAGATCCGGATTTTCAGCCAGGTCAGCGGCCGTTTTACTATGTGAGAGTTCTCGAAATCCCAACGCCACGCTGGACTTTGTTCGATGCCGTTCGCTTTGGTGTCACGCTTTCGGAGGATGCGATGGCCGATGCTGTCGCTCAGGAACGCGCTTATACCTCGCCGATTTGGCTGACTGCCAGTTCCCGATAGGAGCTCGACGTGAATCTTCCCGGCTGGACACGTGAGCCGTTGGTCCATTTTGTCGCTTTGGGTGCCATTCTTTTTGTGGCGCTCACTTGGGGCGGAACCCCTCCCGATCCTTCTTCTCGAGTCATAAATGTTGGCGCGAGCGAGAAGAAAAAGATTGCAGAGAGTTTCGCGCTTTCGATGGGGCGATCTCCCACAGATGCCGAGCTTGATCAGGCGATTGATGCCTTTGTGCGTGAAGAGGTGCTTTACCGGGAAGCGCTTCGTTTGGGGTTGGATGAAAGCGATGCGATTGTCCGCCGACGCCTTGTGTCAAAGATGGATCTGTCTGCCAGTCTGGCCGCTGAGACAGCGGAGCCGACTGAAGCGGTGCTGCGCGCCTTTTTGGACAAGAACGCTGAGCGCTACGCCGCGCAGAGTGTACAGCGCGGCAAGGTCAGCTTTGATCAGCTTTTCTACCCAACCCAAGCCGAAGCCACAGCCGCATTGAGCGCCTCCACCTTTGTTGGCGAAGCGACCAGCCTGCCTCCGAGCGTTGAGGCCGCCGCCCCCCGCGAGGTTGCATCGCGCTTTGGCGCAATGTTTGCGGAGGCCTTGAGCGGTCTGGAACCTGCCGACGGGTGGCAAGGTCCGGTGCAATCAAGCTTTGGATGGCATCTTGTAAAGCTGAAAGAGCGGAACGTGCCGCCACCTGATTTTGAGACCTTGCGCGCAGTGCTCGCCAATGATTGGCGCAGTGACCAGATCCAGCAGCGCAAAGAGCGCGCTTACGAAACTCTGCGTAGCGCTTACCGAATCGATATCGACCGATGATCGATTTTGGGCGATGGATGATCGCTATTATCGCGATGCTTCTGGCGCCATCGCTCGTCAGTTCGCTTTCGGCGCATGAACTGCGCCCTTCCGTCGTTGAACTGCGGGAGACGGAGCCCGGCGAATTCGCCATGGATTGGAAAGTTACGATGGCGGTCGGGAGTGCGAGCATTGTCACCGAACGTCTTGAGGCGATCTTTCCGGGAAACTGCGTGATCGATGGGGAGCCTGTGCAACGGGTGCAGTCCGCCGCTTTGATGGGGCGCGCAGCCCTTGAATGCGATGGCTCGCTCGCAGGACAAGAATTTGGCCTGAGTGAACTATTGGGCAAATCGGATGCGATCGCTCGATTTGTCCCTAGAGACGGCCCGGTCCAGAGCTTTCGTCTGACAGCGGATCAGCCATCCGCGATCATACTGGAAGAGCCTGACGCGTTAAGTGTGTTGTTCGACTATTTCATTATCGGCGCAGAGCATATCGTATTCGGCTGGGACCATCTGCTGTTCGTTATTGCGCTGGTTTTGCTCATCCGCTCGCCTTGGCCTGTCATCAAAGCCGCAACGGCATTCACAATTGCGCATTCAATCACCTTGGTCGCTACGGTT
Source organism: Pseudomonadota bacterium (assembly GCA_038526115.1). GTDB lineage: Bacteria > Pseudomonadota > Alphaproteobacteria > Sphingomonadales > Sphingomonadaceae > Erythrobacter. Next base: position 14,793 of record JBCBHD010000040.1, read on the forward strand.
CTGGGCTATTCCGGGCTACCAGGTGGCCCGGTTGAAGCTCTAATCGCGCTTTCGATTGTATTCCTGGCGGTTGAGGTTGCTATTGTGCTGCGCGATCCTGACAGGCAATCTCTTACTCGAAGATACCCATGGGCCGTGGCCTTTGTGTTCGGCCTGGTTCACGGCTTTGGGTTCGCTGGCGCGTTAGCGGATATCGGTCTCCCGCAAACCCAGCTTGCTGCTGCTCTGTTCGCGTTCAATATCGGCGTGGAAGCAGGGCAGCTGCTGGTTGTAGCATTGACTTTGGCTCTCCTTGCAGCGTTGCGGCGCACG
>JBCBHD010000041.1:0-15097 GCA_038526115.1 Pseudomonadota bacterium
ATCATCACACCCCTCTTATCAAATCGAATCGAAATGAAAGAGGGAGCTTTCTTTATGTCTATACCTTATGGCGGAACTACTCTGACCCACTACATGGGCGGCCCCGGTGGTTCGCCTTTCCCCGCGCAACCCGTAAATTCCATAAGTCTGAGCTACGGCGACATACTGAATCACATCAGCTTGAATTGTCGAAACCAATACGGCAGCAGCTCTGGTGGCAGCAGTGCCGGTTTTTCTGTCGGCGACGATCGCTACATCGTCGACATCGAATACAGCGTTCGGACCTATGCTGGTCACCAAATCGTAGGCGGCCTTCGCTTCCATCTGTCTGACAAAACGGTTTTCCCGTCAGAAGGCCAATACGGCACGTACCCTCCGACCAATTCCATGAGGCAGGATCTGGCGACGCAGTATCCCATTTCTGACGAAACGAAACTGCGCGTTCTTGCGCTCGGTGGACACTATGGTGATTGCGTCGATGCACTCTCTGCGATTGTTGTCGTCGGGTATGAAGAATTGGAACCGGTCAAGCGCAATCAGTATGCGATTATCGAAGCGGTTGTCCCTGGTCAGACCCTTACCACATACACTGAAGTCTATGACCAAATGGCCTATGGCTTCTCGCAGTCTTGGACGCAGACGAACTCGATGTCCGTCAATGAATCGATTTCCGCATTGTTTGAAGGATTCGGCTCAATCGGTTGCAATTTCAAAAACACCTACAGCCAGACACAGACCGTAGGTGAGCAGTTCCAAGCGGTGATTGAGGAAGATCAGAGAACAACCGACACATACACGGTCGCCCAAGACGGCGCTCTTCTGAGCATTCTGAAGTGTATGGAGGGTGACATATATGACTTGGGCGGGAATCACGCCGGACAGTATGTGTTCATCCCCCATGCCAACGCGGCTCCGTTTGAGGTGAGCATCAAGAAGGATAATGTAACCCGGATAAACGGGTACTATGACCTGAATAACTATATCGCTTCACTGTCCACCGCCATGGCCGAGTACGAAGATCCATCCAAAAATGGCGGAATGAACGTCGTCAAAGTTACGGCACCCTGAAACAGCAACCTTGTTTCGTGAATGGAGCCGACCTGGTTTATTGGTCAGGTCGGCTCCGCTTTCATTTTGCATGGTCCCTGGGCTGTCAGGAATCCGAATGGCAAGTTTCTGGCTGCCGCTCGAAACCAGCAAGCAACAAAGGATTGGCACCCCGCTTGTTCCTATGGCACCTCTTGGGCCTAGGGAGAGACGAGACAAATGCCATTCCGAATGACCGAGCTTGTGGGATGCGAATTCCCACTATTCGCCTTTTCGCATTGCCGCGACGTGGTCGCCGCCGCCAGCCGGGCTGGCGGGTTCGGGGTACTGGGCGCGGTCAGCTATACGCCTGAAGAACTCGAACATGAGCTCGCCTGGATTGACGACCATGTCGATGGCAAGCCCTACGGCGTCGATGTCCTGATCCCCGAAGTTCAGGCCGTCGATCATTCGGTCAGCGCAGACGCAATCGTGGCTCAGATTCCTTCTGAATATCGCGACTTCACCCGCAAACTGCTGCGCGAATGCGGGATAGAGGAGAGCGCGGGCGCTCCTCGCGGTGGGTCACAAGCACCCAACACCTCTCTCGGCCCGGAACTGCTGGAAGTCAGCTTCAATCATCCGGTGCGTCTGATCGCCAACGCGCTTGGCACTGCGCCGCCGGAAATGATAGCGGCGGGCAAGAAGCACGGCATTCCGGTAGCAGCTCTGGTCGGGGCTAAGGAGCACGCGCTCAAACAGGTCGAAGCGGGCGTCGACATCATTGTCGCCCAAGGCGGCGAAGGCGGCGGACATTGCGGCGATGTCAGCACCATCGTGCTCATTCCCGAAGTGATCGCCGCGATCGAAGAAGCGGGCGCGGATATCCCGGTTCTCGCAGCAGGCGGAATCATGAACGGGCGGCAGATGGCCGGGATGATGGCGATGGGCGCAGCGGGTGCGTGGTGCGGCAGCGTGTGGCTTGCCTCACCCGAAGCCGAGACGACCGAAGTGTTCCGCGACAAGATGATCGCCGCCGGATCGCGTGACACGATCCGCTCAAAACACCGGACCGGCAAATACTCGCGGCAGCTTAAGAGCGAATGGCACGAACGCTGGGAAAGCGCAGGCCTCCCTGCACTCCCCATGCCTTTGATGAGCTTGCTGGCCGAACCAGTTTTGCGCGCGCTTGATCAGGCGGCCGTGGCGGGGAACCCCAAAGCGCAGGCGCTGTCGAGCTACTGGGTCGGCCAAGGACTTGGGCTGGTCAAGGACTCACGCGGCGTCGGCACGATTGTGCAGGACTTCAAAGCCGACTTTGCCGCCGGATTTGAAGGTCTTGCTGCCTCGTTCGATTAGTTTTCGCTCTTGAAAAGCCCCAACAGACAGACCGCCAACAACAAAGTCGCCGCCACTCCTGATCCGCCAGCCAAGGGGATATCGCCAAGGACATCACGACCGGCAGCCATCGACAGAGTGTTGGCAACCATGGCGATCACGCCGACAAATGCTGTCAGACCACCTATCACCTTGCCGCCCGATTGCAGGCAGGCCATGCCGAACACCAAAGCGGCGAGACCCAGCAAGATCTTCGCTGCATTATAGATCATGAATGAGAATGCGACGACTGCACTCGCCGCAGGTGCAAGAGCTTCCACTTCACCGGCCGCTTCGAAAAACGGCCCGAACATGGTCAAACCGACGCCCACCTGCACCACGTTCAAAACGGCGCTCATGGCGATGGCTGAAAAACCCAGAGTGTAACGCTTGGCTTCGACCAGCGCCGATCCGGCGAAGGCCGCCAGCAGCGTAAAGATCAGCCCTTCAGTTCCCCAGAGGAACTGTCGCGGTACGTCCGCTTCCGAGATGTAGAGTGCGGTGTAGACGGCCTGTGTGATCGCAGCGAGAATTAGCAGACCGGCAATGATCTGCACTGTGCGCTTGAGTGTGAAATCCATGGAAATGGCCCCTGAATAGTCAATATGTCTGGTGCTTGTTCGCAGAAGACCTGCGCAAAGTTACGCTTGATCCCGCCCGCTATGAATGAGTTGCCTCGGTCAGCGCAAGGCGCCTTGCGGACGAGCGGACCGGCATCAAAGAGCGGATGTAAAAACACATTAAGGTTTGCGGGCGCTTAACCATAATCTAACCCTGTCTGAGCCATACGCGCGCGAATAGATTGCGTGCCTTGCGCGTACGATCTTTCGCGCAAGGGGGTTGGTTCATGCGGCATGGCCGCGGTCAGATCTGGGTACGGATGGCAGCTGCGTTTTTTGCGGCGCTGTCAGCCATGCTGCTGTCTGCGCCCGCCAGCGCGCAGGATTGCAACGCTGCGACAAGCGCCGGAACGGCCCCGCCTTCATGGCAAACATACTGCTGGTTCGATCTTGCCGGATACAATGATGCAACTGCGCGCAGCGCCAGCGGACAGAACTTTGCCATTGATCTTAGCGATGGCTCGCAAATCACGTTTAACCTGCGCACGACCTCTACTGCTGCGACAGGGGCAACCGCTCGGGCTGCACCAAGCTGGTCGGGCGCTGCCGTAGGAAACACGGCCTTTCTTGGCATACCCGGCCGCCCGATCCTCTACATGAACAATTCCAGTTCGACGGTGACCTTCGACTTCACCAATATCCAAATCATTCCGCCCCCTGGAGTGGCGACAGTCACGACTTTTTCGTTCGTGGTGGCGGACGCGGAATCGACCGACAATTCCGAATTTCTTGAATACACGACCAACGGTACGCCGTGGCAGGTGCTTGACGCGGTACCTCCGATCAGCGGTTCGCAAATGCCAACCAACACCGGTGTCGGAACATCGACATTCCGTTCGTCTGGCGGAGGTCTGACCGGCCGGGTCGGAGCGTTCATCGTCGGCTCTAATGGTCCAACGACCGTGTCTGCGACCATGCGCGGACAAGGCTTGCAGGGGATCATGTTTGCGGTGCGGTTTGCTTCGATCAGCCTTTCCAAACAGATCGGCGGCGCACGCATCGACAGCAGCGATCAATTCGATTTTTCGATCACTTCGACATCATCGGGTCAGGCTCTGGCAGCCGGCACCACAACCGGAACAGGCCTGGGGCCATTTCCTGCGATCGTGCTTTCGAGCGCTTCCGGCATTCCGCTAACGCTCAGCGAGAACATGGCAGCGGGTAGTTCCAGCGCGCTTGCGCAATATGAATCGCGGCTCACCTGCATCAACGCCAACACTGGTTCGAGCACGCCTATGCCATCCAACGTGATCAGCAGCGATTACAATTTCGGATCGCTGCAATTCGGCGATGCGGTGGAATGCACGTTCGTGAATACGCCCTTGCCGCATGTCCGCCTGACCAAGCAATTGGGCGCAAGCGGGCGCAACGCCGACACCGATCAGTTCAGATTGCGAGTGCGCGACCGCACAGCCAATTTTAACGCGGCGCAGGTCGAGACAACTGGCACGGGCGCAAGTTTTGGTGTGGATTCAACAGGATTGGTGCAGGTGACAGCGGGCAACACGATCCGGCTGATCGAGTTCCCCCGCGGCACTACCAATTTCGCTTTATACGACAGCGCGATGGTCTGTACGAATGCCAATGCGGGTTCGACCACGGTCATTCCAAGTGGCACGACGCGGGTGGATATCGTTCCGCAGATCGGTGACGTGATCACCTGTATCGTGACCAACACGGCGGTGACACGCGCAGTATTGGAGGTCGAGAAAAGCTCAACGATCATTTCCGATCCGACCGGCTCGCCCGATCCCAAGCGCATTCCCGGCGCGATCATCGAATATGCGATCACGGTCACGAATATCGGCCCCGGCGCTGTCGATGCAGACAGCATCGACATGCTCGACCTCGTGCCGCCGGAAATGGAATATCAAACGCCTGTGTCCGTGAGTTTTGCCGAAGGGCCAACGCCAAGCGGCCTCGACCCGTTCGACGCGGCCAGCATGGTAGGCTTCACCGACCAACCGGGTGCAGCCGGCCCCTATATCTACACGCCGGGCGGATCGTTCGACGGCGCAGTAACCGGCATCCGGATCATACCCGAAGGCACGATGGCAGGCAGCACAGGCGGAGCCACTCCGAGCTTCACGGTAACGTATCGGATGCGGATTGAGTGAGGGGTCCCCGGTTGGTTGTCTTGTTTGCTAGCCAAGCCTGAGCGCTATTGTGGTTCGGGCCGAGCATCAGGGTCGCACCCGTTTTTCTCAAGGTATTTCCGGAAAGTCGGACGATCGCGGACCCTGTCGAAGTCCGAGTCATTCAAGATGTCACTGCAATCGAAAAAACCTTGATGGGCGTGCCATTCCTGCAGACTGGAGATGGTGTCTCGAACCCTTCCAAGTAAAGCGTTAGAGCACGCTCTGTTGAAGATTGCCGCCTCAATCCTCTCATTCACGCCTGGCAAGCTTAATCCGTTAAAATGCTCACGTGCTTGTTCGCTATAGTAAATTGCCTTGTCTGGATTTCCCAGCACATTAAGGCAAACTGCCTTTTTCAAAAATGCAGTAGCGACTTGGAACGACAAAGGTTTGCTTGTGCTGTTTTTGTACCTGCTGATGATGATGTCATACTCGACAATCGCATCTCGTACACGCCCAACGTTCCTTAGGCTAACACCCATATTCACTCGCGAGATCGCAACAGTTGCTACAAAACTAGGATCCTTCTCTGCTTCAAATCGTGCGATTAGCGAGCTATAGAATTTGATGGCTTGACCGTGATCTCCCATTTCCGCAGAAGCGTACGCTCGATTGAATAGCGCATCGGCAATATCTTCCTCTGAGCCTTCTCGCTCGGCCTGCCTCTGCATTGCTTCAGAAATTTCCCGAGCTTTCTTCCAGTCCTTCTCCATTGATGCGACTGCAAAGCGAGCTCGATAATCATCAATAGTCTGCTCTACGGCTGATTTTGTCTGCGCCTCCTCCGCGATCTCGCGCAGTTCTTGCCGCGTTCCCTCATCTTCCGGTAACTCACCAGTCGGAATACCCTCCAACAGCTCCTTCGCGCTCTTCTCGTGGGTCTTGATCTTGGCCACGGAAGACCTTGCGCTTTTTAACAGCTTCTGGACCTCGTCTCGCTCTTCCTGAATTCCTGCTTTAGCCGCGATCATGGCTTCGGATTTGGCCTCTTCAATCGCCTGTTTTCCGAATCGGAACGCAAAGGCAATCACAACAACCGTCACGACGAGGCTGAAGCCACCCATCAAGACAGCTGTCCATATCTCGAACCAAGAGGATTGCTCGGCCAGTAGGTCGGCGCGCAGTTCGGCTATGGCGGCTTCATTGGTCAGTCGCTGGTTCTCACGTTCCAGAGCAACGATCTGCTCAGAAGCAGAATTTTGAGCGGTATCGACCGTCTGGATGGCGCTTTCCGAAGGTAACCGGTTTTGACTGGTAGCTGCAGACGCTGCGAACAGCGCCAAGAAAAAGAAAGAGAATTTTGCCCGCCCCATCTTTCAACTCTGTAAGCATAATCGCTCGAATTCAAGCCGAAACAGCACGGCTATTCTTGCTACCACCTAGAATGGCTCACCTCCTTTTGTGACGTGATCGAAATCACATCATCGCAATTGAGGATTCCGTTAAAGCCGATTGCGTGCCTATAGTCGGACACATAACCTTCAGAGGCGGGCAACCGGGGGGAAGAATTGCCATGAGTTCGGACACAGGCGGCAAGGCCACGAGCAATCCAACTCCTGGAAATCCGCAACCCAATCCCCAATCCGCGCCGGACCTTCCCAACCGGCAGGCGGTGGTCATCATTCATGGCATTGGGGAACAAGTCCCGATGGCGACTTTGCGCGGGTTTGTGAACTCGGTCTGGGTCACCGATGAAGATCTGATCGACGCGGAAAAGCGCGATGGCGACACCGGGGAGAAGCCACGCCGACGCAACCCGATCTGGACCAAGCCTGATCGACGCAATCGCAGCTTTGAATTGCGCCGGATTACAACCGAACGCGACAAAATGGGCGTGCGCACGGACTTTTATGAATTCTACTGGGCTCACCTGATGCATGGCACCACGCTGCAACAGGTGTGGGCCTGGATCGCTGCGTTGTTCCTGCGGCCGTACCACAAAGTGCCAAGCGACGTGGTGCTCGCGTGGCTTTTCGGCTGGGCGCTGACGCTGGGTTTTCTGGCGATTGCCGGCCTGATCTATTTTCTGAAACCGGAATGGTGGGCCTCGATCATGGCCGCGCTTGGGATTGCGGTGGTGGCAACCGGTCTGGGGCTTGCGCGCAGCGCCATTCGCGGGACGCTGGTGAATGTCGCCGGTGATGTGGTCCGCTATGTCGAGGCCAAGCCCACGAATGTCGCGCGGCGTCAGGAAATCCGCGAGCAGGGCGTGCAATTGCTCGAAACGCTGATGGGAATTGATCCGGAGTCCCTTGCTGCCAATGAAAAGCGTGTTGAGGAGGGCGAGCAACCTGTTTGGAAACCGAAGTACCGCCGGATCGTGGTGGTGGGACACTCGCTGGGGTCGATCGTCGGCTATGATCTGCTCAAACACACCTTTGCGCGGGTGCACAAACACCCGCTCATGCAAAAACGTCCGCAGCCAGCCCGGCGCAGGCTGGAGACCTATTGCAGGCTCACCTGCAACAATTCGCGATGGACCTTCAATCAGGACACGTTCCGCCGCCTGCAGCGCGCCGCCTTCGAGGAACTGCGCGAGCATGGCAGCCCTTGGGTCATCAGCGATTTTGTCACTTTGGGTGCGGCCCTGACCCATCTTGAATTCCTGATGGCCGAAGACACGCATGATGCGCACCGCCAGCAGTTCGAACGCATCCTGCCCACCTGTCCTCCGACAATGGAATGGGATCGCCACACGCACAAAGATCACTTCAGCTACCGCACAAAGTTCGATGGTTTCGACGGTGACGGAGCCAAAGCACGCGAAGGCAAACGGTCGGACCGCGCGCATTTCCGCTATCCGCATCATGCAGCGCACTTTGCCTTCACCCGCTGGACAAACCTGCACTCGCCTTCACACAAAGTGTTGTGGGGCGATCTGGTCTCAGGCCCTATTAGCGAGCAGTTCGGCCTTAGAGATCGTCGCACATCCGGACCGGATGCAGCCGTCCTGCCCGGTGCGAAAGACGTGAAAGTGCTCGATCACAAAGGCGATGAAGGCACCCCGAAAGCCACCTTCACGCATCTCGATTACTGGAACCTCAACGCTATGCAGCAGCCCGGTATACCGCCGCGTCCGCGGTGGCTGACTAACGGCGAGAGGATCCCCGACAAGCACGTACCGCATCACATCCGGGAATTGCGCAAGGCGCTGGATCTGTTGTTCAAGGAAGACAAGCCGAAACGGGACGACGACTTGTTCCGTTAGGGCGCAAGCTATTCGGCGGCCAAATCCGGAATGGGCGCGGTTTGCCCCACCCCCGTGAAATAATCCCACCCGCTGCCAGAAAGCCAGCCGGGCTCTCGTACTGGCACATGCATGCCCACAACGCTCTGGGTATTGAGCGTTGCGTCGAACAGCGTTTCAGCGTCATCCGCTTGCAAGAACCAGAACGGAACGATCGCCAGACTGGTACGCTTGGCCGCTAGGAATTCCGCGTGCGGCTCGAAATATTCCACGCCAGGATCCGCATCACCAAGAAACATCACACGCTGCGCAAGGCCTGCTTCACCAGGGGCAGACACGCGATAGGTGATATTGTGCACATCAGCGTGACGATCAGGCCATCCATTGTGCGGAGACCGAAACGCCTCGATCGTAGCACCGGCGATTTCAAAGCTTTCCGACTGCGCTCCGTTTTCTAGCGATAAGCCCGTGATGCGGTCGTCAAAAGCGGTGTCCCATTTCTCTGAGGCACGCAATTGCTCGACTGCCTGTTCTGGTGCGACCAACCGCAAATCGGGTTGCTCAGCCAGCATGCGAGTGAGCTGGCTAACCGAGAAGTGATCGCCGTGTGCATGGCTGACAAATACTGCTGCGACATTGTCGTAAGGCGGTGCACCCGTCACAATCGCATCGATCAGCGGCTCGCTCAATTGCTGGAATGAGCCGTAGTGATCGTCATAGAGCGGATCGAACAGGATCTTCACCGATTGGCCCTGCTCGCCCAAATCGGCTGTCACTCCGGCGTTAAGGATGGCCGTTGCATTGCCGGGAGTGGATGACGCCTTGGCTGGCTCAAGCGGTTCGGTGTTTTCGCCGGCACAAGCGACCAGCAAGCTGGCGCCAAAGGCTGCGACTAGCGCAATGTGTTTCATTGCGACACATTTGATCAATCGTGAAAGCCCCGCAATCCAAAACTGCAAAAACGCCAATTATGTCGCTCTGGTACTTGAGCAATGCACGCACTTGCTCTTCAGTCTGAGCATCAGGGGCGAGATAAATGCGTGCGATAGAAGCGCCATCACAACCCCGTGCCGAACAACCAAACGGGGAACCATGATGAAGACCAGATTGCTGCTTTCGACCGCGATGAGTGTTGGTATCGCAGGGAGCATGCTCGCAATGCCACAGGCTGCGAGTGCGGATGATTGCCTACTCGACCGTGATGATGACGGTGTTGTCGATGCAGCGACAGACAATGACGGTGGTGCTACGTCTTCCGATGACGATACGGCTCTCGCATGCGGTGTTGGAGCTCAAGCCGGAACGGATGCCGTCGCACTCGGCAACAGCGCGATTGCCTCCGGCGCGCAATCGGTCGCCGTGGGTCAGGATGCCGATGCGACAAACCTTGAAGCGACAGCGGTAGGCCAACTTGCTCAAGCCTCTGGCTCAGCATCGAGCGCCTTCGGCGTGCGGGCCAACGCCAGCGGACGAAGCGCAACAGCGCTCGGATCGCGGGCGGTGGCAAGCGGAAATGACAGTCTTGCCGTTGGACGGGCAGCGGCAGCCTCGGGAATTCGCGCAATCGCTATTGGCGACGCAACTGATGTCCAGGGAACCGACTCGATTGCCATCGGGACGAATGCCAGAGCCATTCCTCTGGATGCAATTTCTATTGGACGAGACACGGCAACAGGCTCTTCCGCGGTCGGCATTGGTAGCGAGGCATTTGCTAACGCCTCCAGCGTTGCGGTTGGAAGCCTGAGCAACGCGGCTGGAAGCAGCGTCGCGGTTGGCCGATCAGCAACGACTGCACTATCGGCAACAGCGGTTGGTAATTCAGCAGATGCTCTGGGCCAGCGCTCGATCGCCCTCGGAGCATTGTCTAATGTTTCATCCTTTGGTGCTGATGGTGTAGCAATCGGATCGTCTGCGAGTGTAACTGGTGCAAGCGCAATCGCTCTTGGTGATGACAGCGAGGCGACGGCAGCCAATGCAGCGTCTATCGGCAACGAGGCTGTGGCTTCGGGCTTAAGCGCCATTGCCCTTGGCAATGGTGCAGCCGGCACGGGCTCCGCTGCGACGGCCATTGGCCAAGCCAGCGATGCTTCCGGAATCGGTTCGGTTGCAATCGGGTTTGAGACCCGATCCATCCAAGACGGAACGATTGCTATTGGGGGTGATGGCAGCGACGTGGACGGCGATGGCGCGATCGCATTCCGGGCAGGCGCCATAGCTATTGGTCGTGACGCCTATGCGCAAGACACCGGCAATGTTGCACTCGGCGATGATGCTCAGGCAACCGGCTTTGACTCCATCGCAATTGGCCGGGAGGTTAATTCATCAGGCTTGGAGACCATCGCCATCGGCACTCTCTCCAGCACAGGCTCTTCCAAATCGATTGCTCTGGGTGTCAGCGCGAATGCTGCCGAACTTGGTGCGATAGCCATCGGGGCGGACGCAGCAGCTACCGGATTCGACTCGATCAGCATTGGCCAAGATACGCAAGTAACAACCTCCGGCTCCATCGGGATCGGCGAACGCGCACAGTCTACGGCCGCAAATGGTGTCGCCATCGGGGCTGATGCAAGCAGCACTGCTCAAAGCTCGGTCGCGCTTGGGTCAGGATCGATCGCTGACGTTTTCGGGACAATCTCAGTCGGCAACGCCAGCACCAAACGCCGCATAGTCAACGTAGCGACGGGTGTTGACGACAGCGACGCAGTCACTGTTGCGCAATTGAACAGCGCCATTGCCGGGGTTTCAGGCATGATGACAGGCGGAAGCAGCAACGACTTCGTCGAAGTCAATTCCACTGGAACAGCAGCGAGCGCGACAGGCGGAAATGCGATTGCGATTGGCGAAGCTTCACAGTCGACTGATCTCGACACAATCGCGATTGGTCGCAACTCGCTGGCGCTGGAAGACAACGCCATAGCGATCGGTGTGGGGGCAGAGGCGCGCAGTCCGTCGACTAGCGGCCCAAGCCGGATGATCGCCATTGGGCCAGATGCTAAGGCTTTGGATACTGGCGCCGTTGCGCTTGGCCCATCGGCGAACGCGGAAGGAGACCGATCAATTGCGATTGGTGATTTTGCAGATGCGGCGAATTCCAACGCTGTCGCAATCGGCACAAGCACGAACTCCGCAGGCGACTCTGTAGCAGTGGGCCCCTTTGCTGACGCCGCTTCTGTTGGTGTCGCCGTTGGTAGAAGCGCCACCGCTGCAATCGCAGGTGCGGTCTCGATCGGCGCAGAATCCCAGGCTACCGCGGATGGAACGGTTGCCTTGGGTCGTAACGCGCTGGCACAAGCCGATGGCACCACAGCCATTGGTCGATCAACCAACGCCTTTGCCGCGAATTCTGTGGCTCTTGGTTCTGGTTCGCGTGCGGATCGGGCCAATACGGTCTCAATCGGCAATGTCGAAGGTGGGACCACTCGCCAAATCGTCAATGTCGCAGCAGGCACGCAAGATAATGATGCGGTAAACCTGGGTCAGTTGAACGCCGCAATTGCCACTGTTCAGGCTGGAGACCCCTTCCTCGCTATCAATGGCACTGGCGCAGATGCACAAGCCACTGGCGTGCTCTCGGCAGCGCTCGGCTCAGACTCAGCAGCGAGCGGTTCGGCTACAATCGCGCTTGGCCACGCTGCAAACGCATCGGGCGGCGTTGCGACAGCAATTGGCGCTTTCAGCAGCGCAACCGAGCGCTCTGCAGTGGCAGTCGGTTCAAGTTCGGAAGCAACCGGCATCCGCTCTATTGCCGTGGGAACCGGCTCTGACGCGGTGGCAGAACAAGCCATCGCCATGGGCACCGCTGCGAATGCTTCCGGCGTAAGTTCGATTGCCATTGGCGGTGACGGCGACGATGTTGGCGACCTTGAATTTGTGGGCGCACAAGCTCTTGGCACGCAAACCACTTCGCTTGGTGCTGATGCATTCTCAGCGGGGCTCAACACCACAGCTTTGGGCGCAGGAACGCAGGCAACCGGAGTGCAGTCCACTGCAGTCGGCTCAGGCGCCGGGGCCAATGGGGTTGGCGCGCTGGCATTCGGCGCGTTCTCGCAAGCACGCGGCAGCTTCTCGACTGCGTTGGGCTACCAGTCCTTCGCTGCTGTCGACCGCGCCACGGCCATCGGCAACACGGCGCAAGCAACCAATGTGCAGGCAACCGCCATCGGCTTTGGAACGCGGGCTCGTGGGACAGACTCAACCGCCATTGGTTCGGGAGCGGTCGCTGATCAGGCCAACGCCACCGCTATCGGTTCTGGGGCAACAACGACCGCGGCCAATCAAGTTAGCATTGGTGGCACCGGAAGCGCAGTGCGAATTGGCGATATCGAAGCGTCGACCATGGCGCAGCAAGGGCCAGTTGATGTCGTGACGGTCGACCAGAACGGCACTCTCGGTCGCCAGCAGGTTGCAACAGCAGCTTCGGTCGCGAATGTCCGCACATCGGTAGATGCACTCGCACAGGTCAGCGAGACGCAGTTCAACCAGCTTTCCGGCCAAGTTCTTGCGCTTGATGGGCGGGTTAGTGGGTTGGAATTCCGCCTTGAAGATGTCGACCAACGCGCTCGTGGCGGGATCGCGGCAGCGGCCGCTCTCGGCAGCGCGATCGCTCTGCCCGACAAGGACTTTGTCGTTGCGGGCAACGTCGCCACCTATGGCGGTGAACAGGGATATGCTTTGACTGTGGTGGGCCGCGCGACAGACAATTTCGCGCTGACAGCAGGTGTCGCAGGCAATTCGGGTGACGGCGATGTAATTGCACAAGCGGGTTTTGCGTTCGGGTTCTAAACCGAAACCGCTCAATTCTGGTACGGAGTGTCACCTGTTCGACACTCCGTACTGACCAGCCTCAAAAAAATCGCTGAAATGTCGCAGAAATACTTGCGCCGCCAATTCAGCGTGCAATTGTAGCTCCATCAGGGGCGCGAATTCCAAGCTTGTTTCAAGCCGTGAAGACCCCTGCCTGAATGTTCAGAGGGGAACTCATGATGAAGACCAATTTGCTGCTTTCGACTGCTTTGAGCGTGGGTGTCGCTGCGTGCCTGCTGATTGCGCCGCAAGAGGCGCGGGCGGATGCAACGCCGGAGTGTAACGATGGCCTTGGCCCGGACATGACAGCCAATACCGCGGACGATCTTGGTCTTGAATGCGGAACGGACGCCGATGTTGGGACAAGCGGCGGAACAGCGCTTGGAAACAGCGCTGATGCAACAGGAGGCGGATTGGCCGCAGGCACCGCTGCAAACGCCACTGGAAGCTCCTCCATTTCGTTGTTGGGCAATGCGACGGGCAACGTATCAATCGCTATTGGAACCGTAACTGAAGCGAGTGAAGTCGGTGCAATCGCAATCGGCAATGGCGCGGATTCGACAAGCTTCTGGACGATTGCGATCGGCGGTTCCTCAGAGGCGACTTCAGGCAATGCGGTTGCTCTTGGCAATCTATCACGGGCTAATGGCGGAGGGGCTCTCGCATTGGGTGCGAGCAGTTTCGCATCGCAAGAAGGGTCTATTGCCATCGGCGGCGGAAGCTCGAGTGCTGACGGCGCGCAGGCAGGCGGTGCAGGAACGATCGCAATCGGCCGTCAGTCTCGTGGCGGCGGACCCGGCGCAGTGGCTCTGGGCCAACAGTCGGTAGCAGAGGGTTTCCAGAATATTGCGATTGGACAGTCTGCGAATACATTTGCCAATAACTTGCCTGTAAATTTCGCCATAGCGATCGGCGGCTCAGCCGCTGCAACGGGTGAGGGCTCTGTTGTGGTTGGGGCGCAGGCAACAGCGACCAATCGCTTCGCCACATCAACCGGTTTCGGCGCAGATGCGACTGCCGATTTCTCACAGGCGATCGGTGCCTTTGCTGAAGCCAGCGGTGAAGCAGCGACCGCCGTCGGGGTTAGTGCGGATGCAACAGCAGAAGGCGCCACAGCTATCGGCGAAAGCGCACAAGCGACCGCAGCCGGTGCAGTAGCGCTTGGCGGCGATGGCGGGGATGATGACACCAATGGAATTTTCGGCGCGGTGGCAAGCGGCGTCAACTCGGTGGCTCTGGGCCTTGATACATCGGCTTCGGCGGACAATTCTGTTGCCTTGGGCGCAAACTCTGTCGCTGATGTGGCGAATACAGTTTCCGTAGGCAGCGCCGGCAGCGAGCGCCGGATCGTGAATGTGGCGGCTGCGACCAACAACACCGATGCTGTCAATCTCGGGCAGCTTAACGCAGCGATTGCCGGCGTGTCTGGTGGCAGCGGGGGCGGCAGCCCCTACCTGGCTGTCAACTCAACAGCAACGGCGGCCAGTGCGACTGGCGATGAAGCTATCGCGGTGGGGGCCGATGCTACCGCTTCAGGCAACGAGTCGATCGCCATCGGACGCTTGGCCACAGCCAGCGGAGGCGGAACCATAGCAATCGGGAGCGATCTCGATGAGAATGGCCTCGCCACACGCGCAGAAGGCACCGGAAGCATAGCAATCGGTACAGCCGCCTCGGCTCAATCTGGGTTCCAATCGACAGCGGTTGGTACGTCAGCCACAACCACCGGATTCTTTTCGACCGCTATAGGTGGCAACACCAGCACCGCAGCAAGTGCAACCGCTGTCGGGTATGGTTCGAATGCCTTTGGTGAAAGTGCTGCAGCAGTCGGGCGAGATGCCAATGCTTCTGGGACCAATTCGGCTGCGTTCGGCATGAACACCACCGCAAGTGGTGCCGGTTCAGTCGCGATCGGCGGCGATGGCAACGATGATGACACCAACGGC
>JBCBHD010000042.1:0-14927 GCA_038526115.1 Pseudomonadota bacterium
GCGGTGTCGCCGCTGGTTCCAACATATGTAAGCCAGGAGCATTCGACACTGCCGGTCGCTTGTTGTGCCAAAGCCTCGAATTGCGGGCTGCCTAAGGCGATCGCCTCTGTCTGAGAAGAAGATGCTGGATTTTGCTCCCCTTCACTTTGCTCGGCGCGATCACTGGGTGGTGGTGCATCGCTTCCCCCGAAACTGGAGACTACGATTATGCCGACCACCGCAAGCAAAAGTGCCCCGACACCGCCACCGACCAGAACCAAACGATTCTGAGCCAGACTTTCGGGCAGAGCCCCTTTCAGAGAACCGAACAAGCCCGATGAAGGGCCTTTGTCTTTCTCTGCGGGCTGATTGTCACCCGGTTGCAGCGCAGTGGTATCGCCGTTTCCGGCAATTGGCGCGAAACCGGTTGCTCCAGCCGGTCCACCGACATCTCCGAGCCGCAGGTTAAACTCCGCCATAGACTGCGGACGATCAGCAGGATTGGGCTGAAGCGCCATTTCAAAAGCCGCGTGGAATCGTGGTGGCAAGTGAGACAAATCTGGCACGGACTGGCGCTTGCGAACGGCGTCTGAGAGAGATCCGCCCATGTCCGATGCTTTGCCAGCCGCCAAGGCTCGCAGCGTCAGGGCCAGGCTGTAAATGTCGGACCATGGCCCGACATTGCGATCATATTCTCCCAATTGCTCTGGTGCGACGTATTTCAGCTTTCCAGCAAACCCATCGCCGACAATAGTCGCGCCTGTATCGGTCGCATCTTTCGCAATTCCGAAGTCGATGATCTTTGGGCGTGCAGGATCACCCTCGGCAAGCAGTATGTTGTCTGGCGCGATATCTCGATGGATCGCCCCTAAATTGTGAGCCGTTCCAAGACCAGCTGCGAGTTTTTGTGCGAGATCGGCAAATTCATCATCGGAAAGCGTGATCGAACCAAGCCGTTCCTCAAGGCTCGGACCATCGATAAATTCCGTCACAAGATAAGGCCGCCCCTGATCGTCTCGGGCAGCCATGCGATACGGCACGATTGCCTCGTGATGCAGCCGCGTCAGCATCTCTGCTTCTTTCGCGAACATCGCAGCAACCAGTCCGTCCTGCGCCATGTGAGGCAGCATTACCTTGATCGCCACACGCTCTGCCGGCTGGTGCACATTGCGGGCCTCGTAAACCTCGCCCATGCCACCGCGCGCAATGAACTGTTCGATCCGGTAAATCCCGTTCAGCACATCTCCTTTGGAGAATTGCTGATCTCCGCGCTTCTTTGGCGCGGCGGGCGCAGGGGCTGGAGCAGGAGGCGAAGGCGAATCTTCCGACCCGTCGGATGATGGAGGGGGCGCCGGGCTTGGAGTTGGCGCCGAAGGAGGGGACGGACGAATTTCGGTCGGCTCATGCCCTCCTGATGGAGCCGGTTCTGGCGCTGGCTGATCAGGTTCCTTCGGGTTTGGTGTCGGTGTGCCCGCCCCTCCCTTAGGCTGATAAACTGTGCGATCTTCATCGCCGGGATCATTGCTCATGGGTCGACATTTCCGATCTCGACCACGATTGCGGTCACATTGTCGGGCGCTCCATTGGCATGAGCACGCGCTATCAGTTCCCCTACAACCTGCTCAGGATCTGGCAGCGCCATGATCTGCCGAATTTCGTCCTCAGGCACGGGTCCACTAAGACCGTCACTGCACAACAGAAAGCGATCATTGGGCTCGGCTTCGTCGTGAACGATATCGACTTGAACTTCAGGTTCAACTCCCAGCGCACGGGTCAAGACGTGCGACATGGGATGATCCTTGGCGTCGGCAGCGGACAGAATACCTTCATCCAGCAAATCCTGAACGTGCGTATGGTCGACCGTCAGTTGAAACAACCCGCCGCTTCGAAAAATGTAGGCGCGACTGTCTCCCACCCAAACCGCAGCAAAGCGTCGGTCGCGCAACAGCAAGCCGACAGCCGTTGTACCCATTTTGGAAATATTCTGCTTATGCGCGACCTCCGCCAGCACCGAATTCACGTTGTGGATCCGATCGGCGACTGAGGTGACGGCCTCTTCAAACTCAGTGGGAAGCTCAAACGGGTCAAAAGCCGAAGCGGCAGTTTGTGATGCAAGAGCGCCGTTCTCATGGCCACCCATCCCATCAAAAACCAACCATAGGCCGGCCTGATCATTCACGAGCATTGAATCCTCGTTGTGTGATCGCACCAGACCCGTGTCGGTCTTGCCAAAGCTTCTGTACGCGAAGCTGATCACGAAAAATGCTCCCGGATTGACGGCCAGCTTTTTGCGGTGCTTGGCGAAGGCAACATCGGTTCGGCACCTTCGGGTAGAAACCAATCAAACCTATCTGGAGTCCGGACCGGATCTGCTCTGCTGACGAGCTCTTGAAGCTGATCGATGAGTGCATCCGCCTTTGTGCCAGCCTCAAGTGCACCAACAATCGTATCGTAGATGTCTTGAGTCACTGCCGAAGAAGAACAAACAACGAGTAGCGGAAATAGTCGGCCAACCGCATCGACACTGGGCATGAAGACAGCATTCACATTTGCCCCTTCCCAAAGCCACGGTGCAGCGCTTTCATACGCTTCCTCAAACTCAGACCCGAGCTTCGCCCGTGCGAGTTCAAGCCATTCACTCATCCAGCGATCGAGCGGATCGCGCAGAGCGTATTCAACGCTCCGCGCAAGAAAATCCCCATGCCCGGGCAGCTTTCCGATGATAGCGGGAGAATTGATACTGCCAGCAACTACAGCGTCTGTGGACACTGAACCGACCATAGGCCGCCTCCGCTGAAGGGGTTTTGATCCTGCGGAAAGGAAATCACAAATCGCGCGCGACCCGGACCTGGATTGAAGATCGCCTCTATCTCAGTCTCTGACAAATTGCTGATGCGCGCTCGGTCGAGCACGCGAAACAGCGACCATGGGCCTTGCTTTGTGTCTCGAAAGATCACTTCTTCCATGGGATCAAGCCCTTCGATCCCTTGATTTTCGTAGATCTTTATCTCCGACGATTGCACCATTCCACCACCGAGCTGCCAGACGATCTCGTTAACGGCGCTGCCATCCATGTTGAACTCAAGCGGAATACCTCCCGTGATCAGCTCGACTTTGCTGACTTTGCTGCCCAGATCCGCCAGCTCAATTGATAGTGGAACACCTTCATTCAGTGCACCGGTTAGAGCCGCTGCTTTCTGGAAATTGCCAGGTGCGGCAGGATTGAATTCAGCAGTGACTGGGTCTCCACTGTTCCATCGCCAGTAATCGCCTGAACGATCCAAGTATGGCTCCAGGCGCGTGTTGACGAACTGAGTCACCTGTCCGCCGCCGCCAAACGCATTCCGGACATCGCCCGTGCTGGCGTCGGTACTGGACCCTCCATCGAATGGATACTTTCCGTCAACGGCGGCTTCGCAGGAAGCAAGCACCTGATCCCCATAGACCTGCGTAGTCTCACCTTGCAGGACGCTAACTTGAGCCTTGCTGCCACCGCCCGCCACATCTTGAGCAAATTCTTGAACGAGGTCGGGCACTTCGAGAGCGGCGGTTTCCAAGGGGGCAATCGCCTGCGCCAATTGCTGCCCTGCGCCGCCTGCCGATTGTCCAGGCGCACGCGATGCGCGGACCTGGGTGAAGGTTTGCCGAACTACATCGATAAACGCATCAATCTCACCCGGATTTTCTCCATCGCCTACCCATTCGTTGACCCCACGGAAATGCTGAGTGATCTGTGCATCGGCTGTCAGGCCGCGTGGCGCGTCGGCACCGGCACCGCCAAGGCGAGTCGCTGCACGAGCAAATCGGTTCCGGTTGAGCTCATCCTGGATCATCCGCCCGCCTTCTTCCTCAATGGAATTGTCGAAGGTGGTGTTCTTGCGGACTTCTTCCAGCACCAATTTCAGCGGGGAGACACCCTTGGTGAAGGCGCTGAAGGCACGGGGATCGTTGAAATAATCGGCAGCTTTCAAGGAATCGATCACGTTCTGCCACTGCTCGATATATTCGTTGGCATAGGCCCCAGCGATACCGCCATCGAGGTTGTTCAACTCGCGCTGGATGCTGGCGGTCTCGGAATCCTCTCCAAGCACCCAGAGCTCATCGCGCAGGTCGCCTCCGATCAGCTCTTTCTGCAAGCGATAGGTTGTGAAGCCATCAACGGTGAAGAAGTATGGAACGTTCATCGCCATCACTTCATCGGGGTTTGCAAACGCCGCCGCGTCT
This sequence comes from Pseudomonadota bacterium, assembly GCA_038526115.1. Lineage (GTDB taxonomy): Bacteria > Pseudomonadota > Alphaproteobacteria > Sphingomonadales > Sphingomonadaceae > Erythrobacter. Next base: position 4,204 of record JBCBHD010000042.1, read on the forward strand.
CCAGGCTGAAGGATATCACCCATCATCCAGTCCTTGGTCGGATCAGCAGCCTTCGCACGCATGATCACATAGGCCCTCTGCGCGAGGCTCATCGTGCCAACGCTAGCGCGAGAAGCGGCTACCAAATCCGCGTCTAAAGGTGCACGCTGACCGGCCCAGCTTTGCGAGATGTTGGGATCTTCAATCAGCGCCTTGAGGTGATTGTTCAACCTCCCCCGGATGCCTTCCATCTCGGCTCCGGGGAAAACCTCATAAGCCCAGTCGCGACCGATATATTCAGTGACTGCTTCGCTGTCGATTTCACCTTCAGGAGCCGCGCCGCCGAGCATAAGATAGACTTTAAGCGGTTCGTAGAGAGCAACAGGATTGTTCACTTCTTGTCGCATCTTCTCCTCAAGCCGCAGTATTACACGAGGAAGCAGAATCCGCCGCAAGGCCGCTTGATATGTTTCTTCATTTCGTCGGCTCAGGCTCGACTGGAAAAGACCCCACCGCATCCAGAATGATGGCCCGCCTTCTTGGCGGGCGGCATAACCTTCCGGCAGATTGCGAAGCTGATCCAAGAGCGGGACCAGTTGTTCCAGTGGCGTATCATTGGTGCCAACCCGAACAAGATCAGCGCGTTGTGAGTCCCGCTCCTGCTCGATTTCTGCAGCTGCCAACTCAGAGCGATCCTGAAAATCACGATTTCCGAAGAAGCTGACGGTCCACAGCGCTACCGCTGTAAGTCCGATAGCGGCGATCCCGGTGACCATAGCGGTCAGCCTGACTTTGCGTTTGCGAAGGACAACCGGATCGGCAACAGGAAGGCCTGCCTCACCGAACGCCACTTCAGCCAACAGGCGGTTGAGGAAATATGCCTTTCCACCTTCGCGTGCAGCCGGGTCATCCCTGTTATAGGCTTGGGAAACGCCTTGCAGAATGCGATCGATCGCGCTGCCGTCCTGCGTACCAGACGTCAGATAGAAACCGCGCAACTGCCCGCTGGGCCGATCTTCATTGACAAATGCACCTTCAACCAATCGATGCAATGCTGGCCGAAGAGCGTGCAATTGACCCGGAAAGCCAAGGATCAATCCCCGACGGCGAATATCTTTCTCATCTTCGAGCCGCTTTGGCGTCCGGGCAGCCAGATCATTGGCAAACTGATCGAACGCCGATGTTACGTCCTCTGAAGAGAACCGCTTTTGCCTCCAATCAAATGTGTGGCCAACGACAGCGCGGCGTCCCTCCACGTCGAGATCGCCGAAAAACTCGGTCAATCCTGCCAGCAGATCACTCTTCGTGATCAATAGGTAAACCGGAAGCTCCGTTTGCAGAGTCTCACGGATTTCTCGCAGCCTGCGACGGATGATCGCAGCGTGCTCATCGATGACCCGCACATCACCTCGCTGAAGATCGTCCGCCGGAATTGCGACGAAGATACCATTGATCGGCTCAAACTGACGATGCTTTTTGAGCATTTCCAGCAAACGCGTCCAACCGGCACTATCGACTTCCCGGTCAGAATCCTGCGTGGTGTACCGTCCGGCCGTATCGACGAGCACGGCCTCCTCGGAGAACATGAAGTCGAGGTTCCTCGTGCCGCCCGTTCCCTTCATTGCCTGGTCAGAAAACGGGAACCGCAAACCTGAATTCACCAATGCAGTCGTCTTTCCCGCGCCGGGCGGGCCGATGATCACATACCAAGGCAGCGAATAAAGGTAATTGCGTTTCTTGCCGCTGGCTTTGCGAAGCTCTGACAAAGCCTCAACCATACGCTGTTGAACCGCATCGCCCTCTTCTTCGCTCGCATCCGGCCCAGCCAACTCTTTTGCGAGCGCAGCTTCCGCACGCTTCGCGCGCCAGCGACGAATGAAGAACCATAGCAGCCAAAGCGCAACAAAGCCGCCCGCAAAGGTCAATCGAACCCAAAGCGGCTGCATCCACTCGACGAACAGGGGCAAGCCAAGCGAACACAAGAGGATCAGCAGGAGGATGGTCCCGATCGAAATCGTCCACCAGCTCGTGAAGAACTTTTTCATAGCTGCTCTCCCGCGTGCCCTTTGCCTACTCGCCAAGCTCCACAACGAATTCAACGCGCCTATTCTGGGCTTTCCCCTCGGCGGTGTCATTCGACGCTAGCGGTACGGTATCGCCTAACCCTGTGACAGTTACCCGCGATGCATCGGTAAGCTGAGCGCGAACAATCTGAGCGACCGTCTCAGCTCTGGCTGTAGAAAGCGCGATATTGTCCGGAAACTGAATGGTCGAAATCTTGTCAGAATCGGCATGCCCTTCGACGGTGACAGGTCCCTGTTCCAGCTCGATAGCTTGACCGATTTTCGTGAAGATTGGCGTTCGCCCAGCAGTAAGCTGATCGGACGCAGGCTCAAACAACGTACCGATCGTGGTGCGAACGCGATTTCCGTCGACTGCGACCAGGCCCTGGTCAATCTCAGATGCAAGAAACTGGCGGAGCCGAGTTTCTGTGCCGGTCGGTGGCAAGGCCAACGGTGCGGCATTGCGGCTAAGAGCCACAGGCTCTTCTTGCAGCAATCCGGCTACCCGATCGTAAGCGGATGATCCGCTCGCCATTAGAGCGAGGAAGAACATCAGGAAAATAAGGAAACATACGCCGGCAGTTGCGGCCGCTACCAATCCAATGATGCTCCAGAAATTATTTGGTTTGCGCGGTGCATCAGCGCCTTTCCATTGCGTAACCATATCGCGCTCAGAAAGGCTGCGCACGTGCTCGAGCGCGGCAATCAGACTGGCGCTGACCTGCTGCCTCTTACTGAAGCCGTCAGACATGGCGCGTGTGCGCCCTTCGAACCCGGTTGCAATGCAAGCGTGGAACAACTCAATCAGATCGCGATTGTTGGTTGGATCGCGCAGCATCTCTTGTGTGAAATCCCAGAAACGGTCTCCACCTATGCTTTCCCGAAAGAAAGTGACGACCATATTGCGCTGCGCCCATTGCGCTCCGCCGCCGCCCACTCCGGGAAGGTTTTGCGCGATATCATCCACCGTAGCGCAAACGGCATACTTCGCTCTCTGACGCACACCCTCACTATAGATCGGCTGGATCGCGGATTCGAATTTGCCTATCGCTTCCCGTGCTCTTCGGTGGAATTCTCCCATCGAGATTTCCCACCGCCCTGATTGCAAAGCGGCTGTCATCGCCAGGACTGGCGCAGCATAGGCCATCATCGGGTTGCGATCGTCGCGAGGCTGCGGAGCGGGTGGAACGGTGTCGTGAAATTGCGTTTCCGACGTATCGAGCTTCGGCCCAGTGGAAGGTGCCGGCTGTTGAGGCCCGCCGAATGGATCGTTGTCGAGCGGTTTGAATGACCCACCCGAAGGTGGAGGCGGCGGCGGTGGCGTTCCAGCCGGAGCGGGCGCTCCCCAATCATCTGTGCTGCTAAAGCCGCCAGTCGAACCTTGGCCGCCGTTTTCGCCGGGTGTGCCTGTTGGATTGCTTCCGGAACCGGCGCCTGCACCCTTGCCCTTCAAAGGCGAAGGTCGAAACACTGTCTTGTTCCGGTCGTCTCCGCTCATGCCTTCTGCTTAACCGCCCATAGTTCGAGTTTCAGCTCCGGCCAGTCATCAGCGACAAATATGCCCATCGCCGGGGCTTCATGGATTTCGGCCCAGTCGGCCGCGCCGCGATCAAGCTCAAAATAGACATATCCGGGCAACACATGCAGTTGAGTCGGCGGGGTAGTGGTATGGCGCAGAGCTACGCCAGCTTGGAGCTGATTGGCGACCAATTCGCGCATCTTCGTGTTCGGGCCAATCTTGCAGACTGACGGGAAGCGCTTGCGAATGTCTTCGAGTGACTTCGTCTTGTCTGCCACCGCCAAGTAGACGTAGCTTTGCTTGAGCAGCGAGCGATTCTTGATGACGTGCATATACGAACCCGGACCACGGGTATCGAGATCGAGCGGTTCGACAGAGCGATCAAATTCGCCGGACAACAGTGTCTGAAGCAGATCAATTACTGGATCAAAGCACCCCTGCAGATCGGTGTGCTCATACTCAGGAAGCTCAGGTGGGCGACGCTCCTTGCGGGTCAGCGTCGAGATCTCACCTGCCATTGCCACCAGATTTTCGAACATCCGCTCGGGATGAACTGATGGCATGGAAACCAAGTGGCGCAGGATCGCTGCCCAACGATTGAGGGACTGCAAAAGCAAAAACGCCCGGTAGGTGTCCTGCCCACCTTCCGTTGACTCGGCTGCACGAAGAGCCAACTCACCCACCATTTGGTCTGATCGACCAATCAGATCAGAGAGAGCGCTTTTGAGACGAGATGCCCGCACATCGACTGCTGGCGCGATAAAACGATCATCAAAAACCAGTTTCTTGCCAGACACTTCGCGAATGCGAGCGACACCGAGCAGCAGGCGCCCTTCCGTCTCGTCAGGTGTCATGCCGAACCGCAGGTTTGGCGCAGCAGTTTCGATTTCCTCAATTGCCCGATCGGTAGAGAAATTGTCACTGACCTGAGTTTCGGTCACCGAAAAACGGGCATCCAGAGAACCTGCTTCGGATTCGGCGAACTCGATCGCACCTGACTGACGCGGCGGCAAGGTGATGTAGATGTCTGCATCACGCACCTGAGCGCTCACGGCCAAGGGTTCGGGCGGCGGCTGATCTCCTGGAATTGAGAATGGCGTGCCATCGGGCATGATTCCCTTGGCAGATTTGATCGCGAACTGGCCCAGCTCCGCGAGCCCGGCGTCAATCTCGACTTCGGAAAAGCCCCATGAGTACGGCTGCGTCCAATCATGACGAGCGCCGAAGAACGATTCCATGAACCGATCTTGGGCCTGAAAATGCTGAGGGCGAAGGAACATGCCTTCGCGCCATGCAACACGATTGCGATCGCTCATGCCTTGCTCCCCCTTTCCCGAGCAACTAAGCATACCGGAAGGGTCATATAAAGCACACTATTTGGCCTCACAGGGATTTTCTTTCGCAATTTGGGACATGGGCGCGGAGGAATTGGAACGGGAAACGACCTCTTTCGATCCGAAGACGTGGGTGGACCCCAAGCCGGTTTCCGCCCCGGCGGACGATACACCTTCTCAGCCCGCCAAGTCGAGTGGGTTGAAACCCGCCATGATTGCTGCGCCTCTCGCATTGGTTTTGGTAGCGGGCGGCGCTTATGCGTTGTGGCCGGATGGCTCGTCTCAACCGGAAGAAATGGAGGCGTCTGCACCAGCTGTCGCAACGACTCCGGAGCCCGAACCCAGCCGCACGACTTCGGTGCGGATAGTACAGGTCAGCGGGGTCGATGACCTCGGCTTTTCCCTCGAAGCGATGGGCGTCCCTACCGGTGATGCCTTCACTATGGCGGAAGAAGCCATCGCGGCGCTGGGTACCCAAGAGCAGATGCGCGTTGCTGTGGAACTCGCCGATCAAGGACAAGAGAAATCTGTTCGCACAATCAGCGCTGAGCTGCCCAATGGCACATCTGTCAAGCTGACACGGCAATCGGATGGCACATTCAAACGAGAGAACATTCTGGATGCCGCGACAACTCGCGTGCGCTCCATGTCTGGGACCATCAACCAGAACACCTTCTACGCCTCTGCGGTCGAGGCAGGTTTGCCCGATAGTCTGACAACCCCGTTCGCGAAGGCATTTTCGTTTGATTTCGATTTCCAGCGCGAAGTGGCAATCGGCGACACTTTCTCGGCCACTTGGGAGGAAACGGTCACCGAAAGCGGTAGGAATACCGTTCCACCCAAGCTGCTCTACGTTCGCCTCAGCACCAGCAAAGGCAGCAAAGCCTACTATGCCTTCACTCCACCAGACGAAAGCGAACAGAGGTGGTTCGATGAGAAAGGCCAGGGCAACGAACGCGGGCTGATGCGCACCCCCGTCGACGGAGCGCGGATCACATCGAAATACGGTTACCGCACTCACCCGATCTCGCGCAGACAAAAGAAGCACAATGGCGTAGATTTCGCCGCTCCTACTGGAACTCCGATTTACGCCTCGGGAGACTCGACCGTCCTGTTTGCCGCACCGAGAGGTGCAGCTGGCAACTTTATACGTCTGGATCACGGCGAAGGCATGCAAACCTGGTATATGCATCTGAACGCGTTTGCTGACGGTCTCGTACCCGGAAAAGCTGTGAAGCAGGGAGAAATCATCGGGTATGTCGGCACGACTGGAGGCTCCACGGGGCCGCACTTGCATTATGAAATCCGGATCAACGGCGAACCACTTGATCCTTTGACATTCGAAACATCGGAGGTTGAAGCGCTCGCTGGAGAAGCGCTGACAATGTTCACAACACAGCGCGATTCCACCAATGCCGCCAAAGACGAATGACGCTGATGTCAGCACTTCAGTTCTGATCTTCGGGCGTAGGTGTTCTGGGTTGCCCGAAGGAAGATTGGAGCCCTCCGTCCCAAGAATAGCGGCGGCGTCCATCGGAGCCTAGATCGGCAATAACAGCATCAATCTTCTCGAAGAACGGGCCGACCTCCTCCTCGGTCCCTCGCTCAGCAAACGTGACAAACACGCGCGGATCCCAGAACCGGAACAGTGCGACTTCGCCAAGAGGCAGTCGGGCAGTGGTGAACTTTCGCAAGTGACGGCGAAGCGCTTTGAAATCGAGCGTTGATTGGCAAACTATGCCCCAGAACCGGCCTGGCTCATGCTTTCGCCAGAGTTCAGGAAGCTCTTCGCCATCAATTAACTCAACCAAATACGGCAACGCCGCCTGCGTTTCTTCCGAATAGTCGTCTTCGTACAGGCAAGCGTGCTGCGAGCACTTGCTGATTAGCGGGTAGAGCCGGGGATCGGCAGCGCCATCAACAATCGCAAACCACCCCGACACAGTCCGGTTATGCGTCGCAGAGACGGCAGAATGGCTTTGCAAGCTTGTGCGCGGCGATCATTGCTTTAGCCTGTAAATCCGGGGCGCTGAACGGCACTTTGCTCGACACACCCATTCCAGCGCCTGCCCCACCACCACCGGAATTCGCGCTGTCACCGATCAAGACAGTAGGGGCTCCCATTACAATGACCCCCCCATGCGCCGTCGTATCCCCCATTCGGGCGGCAGGAAGACTGCCAACAAGCACTGTCATCGATCCTTTGACGATGACGTCCGGCGGACCCACACAAACGCATTGATCCGTAACGCGCGCCTGCGGCATCATCACCGTAAGGACGTTTGGCTGCCCCTTAACTATCGGCCCTCCAACATGGGGAACCGGCCCGGGATTGACCATCGGGCAGGTGTGCATGTCAGTTATGCGGGCAGCGGGAGGCATGGTTGGGTTCCCTTTATCCGGCTTGGTCAAGCATACGGTTATCAGTATCGCCGACTACGAAAAAGCTACCCCAAAAGTAGGGATGCGATGTGGCTGCATCATTAATCATCGAACGCTGTGCCTGGTTCAGCGCATTGGCGATATCATTGGTGCGCCCGCTGCGATAAAACTCGCGCATAAAGATCTCGCTCTCACCAGTGTTGGGAGTCTGCCAGTAAGTCGCCATGACAGCACGAGCTTGCGCAGCGAAGAAGGACCGAACCAACCCTTCCAGAGTTGATCCTGGCTGTGAATCTCCGTTCAGCCTAGCCGTGCGCTCGCCAATGGCCGACGCTGTCTGGCACGCGGAAAGCACGACCAAATTGGCATCCAGTTTGAGCCCGGCAATCTCCTCAAAATCGAGCAGCAGATCGGATTCTCCGTCTTGCCCGAAAGAGGTGAGCAGAGCCGCGGGCGATTGCAGGCATCCAAACATGCCTTCTGTAAGGCCGTGGGTCGCGAAGTGCAGCACCTTGTACTCGCCAAGATCCCCTCCTTCGCCTCCACGACCGAGCACCGCCGTATCCGTAAAGGCGGCATCACTGACCAGCGTAGGCCCGTTGCGCAGCCCAAGAGCCTCAGCAGCGTAGTCAATCTCATCCGATGGGATTGGCGAGAACCTGCGGCTCAGACCAGCGAGTTGCGCTGGCGTAATCAGGCAATTACCGATCTTGATCTGCTCACCAGATCCGGGGACTGAACTGATAGGCTGGGGCGAAGCGAAACCGATCAGATCACGCGGTGCTTCGGATTCCGGCAGGTTGCGCGATACGATGAAGCTGCGAGGCGACATGGCAACCGACGTTGGCATCCGCGACGCGAGAAACTCGACTTCGCTGTAATCGAAACGGTTTTCCTGCTGTGTGAAGCGCAAAGCGTCGCCGCGACCACTGACCAAAACCGACGCGGGCAAACCCGCCAAAATCGTACCGCCGTCAACAACCAGTTCCTCTTTGGAGCGCAAGGTTTCATCAACTTCGCGAAAGAGGTTCTGATACAGCAGGCTCGCAAATTCTACGTTGAACTCAGTGAGGTCCCCTTGAGCGATCTGTCCATCAATCGAGGCTCGCAGTTCGTTGGTGAAGAACAGCAATTCCTCAACTGTCGCACCGGGCCGGATAGTCTGAGCGTTATCCTTTTCAACCAGCATGCCGAACACTCGGTCACCCATGGCGGCGAAACGGACATAAGCCTCACCAGGGCGTAACACCGCTTGCAGATCGGCCAGTGCAGCGGGTTTGCTGGAAACCTGACTCAGTCGAGATTCGCTCTGCAGCTCCGCATCAAGCTCGAAATAGGCCGATTGAAGCTGCGCCCGATTGCCTTCCAACTCGGCGAAGGATTGGCCAAGTTCCCGTGCGTCTTCGATGTCGAGATCAAGCTGGCTGATCTGGCGAAGCAAGTCATTCTGCTGGCGCCGCTTCACTCCAATGCCTGAGTCCTGCGCAACAATATCCTGCAGCGCGCTAAGCTGGCGGGCTGCGCCAGTCTCACCAACAATTTGCAGCACTTCGAAGTAGTCAGCGGCAGCTTCGGCATTTCCGCCTTCGATCTGAACAGCAAGCTGGTCCAGATAGGGTTGCAACAGGGACGTCGAATAGCTCGCACTTTCTTCGCGTGCGTCCACCAGGACCTGCACAGCTTCACGATACGCCGTATCAACGCTGGCCTGGGACGCGCCGGAGCGCGCGATCACAGACGCCCGCTCAAGAAGCAGTTCCGCGATAGCGGGATCACGCCCAGTCCCAGACCGCGCAAGTGCACCCCGCGTCAGCTCCGTAATCGCTTCATCAAAAGAGCGGATAGCGGACGAAAAATCGCCATTGTCGGCTTCAATCCGCCCTGATTGCCTGAGCAGCCTAGCGTTCAGCCAGAACAAGCCATCTCGGCGAATGTTCGCCCCGCGGAGCGCCGATGAAAGCTCATCGAGGCCGCTCTTCGCAACGCTAATTGCAGCGTCGGCACCAACTGGATTGTCGAGCGCCAATTCTGCAACGCTTCGAGCCCAATTCCCTTGAACTCGCAAAAAGGCTTCACGAAGCGCTTGCTCATCTGGAAGTGCGATTGAGGATCGAACGTCCGATTCCTCGCCCGGTGCAGAGTTGAGCCGGACTAGCGTGACCGGATCGTTTAGATCACGGGCAGAACCCAAACCGTCCGATGACAAGAAAGACAGGATGGAGCGTGCGGCTGCAAAATCTCGCTGATTAAGAGCATGTAGTCCGCGATAGATTTGCAGTTTCGGTCGCAGCACCCGCTGCTCTGCACTGCTTAAAGTCGCGATCTCACGTTCAGCCGCATTCAGGTTGCGGGTCGCAGCGCCGAAGAACTCAATGTTGGAGTCCGCCAATCCCGCCTCGAGCAACAGCTCTGCTCTGATCTGTCCGGGCGCATCATCTGGCAGGCGCGACAAAGACGAGCGGAGGAAGCGCGATGAGTCAGCGTGCAGCCCTCGGAAATTGAGAGCGGTTCCCCGGCCGAGGATCGAAGCGAGAGCTTCGCCCGCTGCAGCTTCACTCTGTGCGAAGGTTACACCATCCGGCAATGCAGGAACGCTCGAAAGCTCGATCGGATTGCGGTCCGATCTTGCTTGAGCCGGAGTGTCGTGGCCCGCGAGAATGCGGGCAGCCTGGTATCCGGCGCCGACTGCGTTGGCGACCGAGGAAATCTGATAAGCCTTGCCACCGCTGTTCGCATCGACAACGATGGTTTCAAATCCAAGGGCCGGATCAAGACATCGCCGAGCCGAGGCGTTGCTGAAATCCTCAAGCGACACACTTGTCGCATCACCACACGTCAAAGACGACGAAAAAGCGCTGCGCTGCGCAGCATCGTCAAATGTGCGGACGCGCGAAAGCACGCCTGATGTCGCACCGCGACAATTGACCGAAAACGCGTCGCTGTATTTGATCGTCGCATCGCCGTAGCTTTGATCAGTCCAGTTTTGTGAAGCGGAGCACGGTTCGCCATTGGCGTTCGGACCCAGCGAAAACCCGCCACCCGATCCCGAAGGAGTGGTCGTCGCACACCCTGTAAGGATAACGCTAAGAGCCGCTCCGCCCAGCAACATCTTTGTCCAACGCATCTCGGACATCTTTGTGATCTCCTTATTGAACACAGGCGCCATTTTCATCTCGTTCGCAATCCTCATCAGGTACAACGGCCGCATCCGAGAACAGGCCTTCATTGTTGGTGCCAACCAACGGATCAAACGGAACCAGCAGACCACTTTCTGCGGTCAGCAGTTCCACAACTTCGCGTGGGATTGAAATGATCGTAGTCCCCACAATAGTCGTTACACAATCGGCACCGCTTCCGATCACACAGCCATTCACACGTGAATCCGGCAACCGCACATCTGTACCCAGGAAGATGACGTTGTTGCCGGCAATCGCGGCGGCTGTTCCG
>JBCBHD010000043.1:0-14467 GCA_038526115.1 Pseudomonadota bacterium
AGAAAGTCGAAGGCCGCAACTACGAAGCGCGTAAGCAAGTCGTCCAATACGATGATGTGATGAACGATCAGCGTACTGTGATCTATGAGCAGCGCGGCGAGATCATGGAATCCGAAACGGTCGATGATGTGGTTGTCGACATGCGGCACGATACTATCAATTCGCTGGTCGGCACCGCTTGTCCTCCAGGATCTTATCCAGAGCAATGGGATGTCGAAGGCTTGAAAGGGAAAGTATCCGACATCTTCGGCTTCGAGCCTCCCATCGATGCATGGTTGGAAGAAGATGAAGTCGAGCCGGAAATTCTGGAAGAGCGTCTGCGTACCCAGACTGACGAGATGATGGACAGCAAGATGGCCAACAATGATCCGTCAATCTGGCGGATGGTCGAGAAAGACGTGCTGCTGCGCCAGCTTGATTTCCATTGGAAAGAACACCTCGCAACGCTCGATGCGCTACGTCAGGTGATCTGGATGCGCGGGATCGCGCAAAAGCAGCCGATCAACGAATACAAGCAGGAAGCGTTTGGCCTGTTTGAAACTATGCTGGACACTCTGCGTGAGGAAGTGACCAAAATCCTGTTCAAGGCGGAGCTGCGCATTGCTCAGCCAGAGACGGAGGCGTTGCCGGATCTGCCTGATTTCCTCACCGGTCACATCGATCCGCTCACGGGTCTCGACAACTCCGATGATGGCGATGGCTCAGCGGAGCGGCCAGAGCTGTTTGGTTCTTTGGCGGGCAGCTTGAACGCGGAAGCTGGAAGCGGCGGAGCGATCACGGAGAACCCCTACGCGCATCTCAATGTCGGTCGTAACGAATTGTGTCCTTGCGGTTCGGGCAAGAAATACAAGCATTGCCATGGCGCAGTAGGAATTCCGCCGGTCGCTGCACCGGTTTGATCCGCTAGCGAAGGCGATCACGAATGATCGGGGCGATACCGCTCGGACTGGCGCTCGCCTTTCTCGTCACCGCGTTGCTTTATGCCAGCGTCGGGTTTGGGGGTGGCTCGACTTACGCCGCGCTGCTGGCCATTTCAGGACTGGACTATCGTCTGCTGCCGCTGGTCGCGCTGGCTTGCAACATCGTCGTCGTGTCGGGGTCGAGTATCCGCTTCGCACGCAGCGGGGTCACGCCGTGGCGGGGCGCTTTGCTGCTCACGGCATTGGCCGCGCCAGCGGCGCTTCTTGGAGGCCTGACTCCGCTCAATCAGAGTACCTTTATGGTCCTGTTGGGTGCCAGTCTGGTTCTCACAGGATTCACGATGCTGTTGCCTGTACCAGAGGCTGGGGCAGGCGCTCCGAGCAGGTTCGCCAAGGCGATGCCGTTCCTCGCTGCTCCGCTTGGTTTCCTTGCAGGATTGGTCGGAATAGGTGGTGGGATATTCCTAGCGCCACTGCTGCATCTTGCTCGCTGGAACGATGAACGCGCCATCGCGGCGACGGCCAGCTTCTTCATCCTCATCAACTCGATTTTTGGCCTGGTTGGCCAGCTGCTCAAGCAAGGACCAAGCACATTCGGCGGTGCTGTCGGTGCCGCTCTTCCTCTCATAATTGCGGTGGCAATTGGCGGTCAGTTCGGAAGCCTATTGGCAATTCGGGTCCTGCCCAAACGCTGGATAAGGTGGCTCACTGCCGCGCTTGTCTCTGTTGTCGGCTTGCGATTGCTATGGCCCGCCTAACGCAACGGTTTTCAGTTGAGAACGTGCGCATTTTGCTGAATTTCGTAGCCGCAGCTTTTCGTGACCCAAGTTGAAGCCGTTTCCCACGACCCCGGGGGAAGGGGCGGTCGATTGTCTTCCGTAAGTTGAGACTCGGCACTTGCGATCGCGGCAAACCAGCATTCGCTGCATGCACGTGTTGCTAGTTTCAACACTTATGTTCTTGCGATCTCTTCGGTATAAAATCTGCCTGAACGACAGAATTACAGTTTCTACAAATAAAACTTTGTAAGATATTGACGCGACTCAGATTGCGCGAAAGTATTAGATCGATTTGATGGCGGGGTCGGTTGTATGTCTTTTTCGTGTAGAGGGAATTGCGACGCTCACGAAGTATCAAGAAGATGGTTACGATCAGGAATTGTGGCTCAAAGGGTGGGTCTTGCAGCTTTTTTGTGTCTCATTCTCACCAGTACCCCTGCAAACGCTGCACCAATCGCGCTAACGGCTCCGCTTTCAACTGTGGTTCTTATGCAGAGTGTCCCCAGCACAAGCGCATGCTTCGCCTATGTCTACGACCGCAATGGCAACCGGCTGTCGAGTTCGGTCACGACCATTGCAAGCGGTGCGTCTGTTTGGGGTACAGCAACCTATGGCTGCGCGATATGGAGCCATTGATTTGACGCAAACCGCCTCAAATTCGGCAATCCGACAGAGAATGACCGCCCGAGTGCACCAACTGCTTGCCGTGATTGTGCTTCTGGCAGTGACACTGGGCGCCCATGGACAGGCGTCTGCGCAAACGGATGATGATGCGGAACCAATCGGTTGGATTTCGCGGGCTGGGCCGAGTGGCGTTTTCGAAACACCGTCTCAGGCGTGTGAAGCGCAATGGAATGATGAAGGCATGAACAACGGGTATTCCCGGTTCATGGGCATCAAGAGGCGATCAGATGATCTGCGCTTCATGCACTGTGAATGGACCCGGTGGCAGTACCTATGTCCTGAAGAAACGGGAGGCGGGCCAAAGTGCGGCTACAGAATTCCGTCTTATGTCGAGATGGCCTGCCCGGATGACTATGTGGCTACAGTTGATGGCTATTGCCGCTTGGAAGCAGCTTTTGAGCGGCCCTGTACCGATCCGTGTGACGCCGATACCGGGCGGGCAAATCCAAAAACCCGCAATCCAGTGGTTGTTGCGACGGGAGCCAAACGGCTCACTTCGACTGATTACAGCACAGCAGATGGGTTGTTCAGAATTTAGCGCGAGTACCGCAGCTATCAGGTTGGTCGGCCCATCCAACAAAGAGTGCTGCCCCGTGCGTTGCCCAGAGGCCTGGACGGGTTTTGGAACTTTGGTTTCAACTATGAGCTGCAGTTCGGAATTTTCAGGGGCTCTCCGTCAGAACCCAACGCGACGGTTGCTATCCTCATGCCAGACGGTACCGGCTATGGATTCCAGCTGCAGCCTGATGGCACATGGAGTGAGTATCCCGATCCTGGTAGCGGGAACTCTTCCAACAATCTTGTACTTGAATTCGTTGGCACACTGCCATCCGACTTGAGCACGCTCCGCGACGTATCCACCACCTGGAAACTGACGGATCGCAACGACACTGTCTGGACAATCGAGACCCGCACCGGCGCAAATGGCGGGAATTATCTTTTTGGTTGGCCGGTCCGGATGGAAACGCGCAGTGGCTATGAGCAAACTTTTGCTTTCGGTCCGGACAGCAGACTCGTGTCCATGTCGGACAGCTTCGGTCGAACCGCCACGTTTGAATGGACCACCCACAGAGTCACAACCATTGAACCCGTTCCGATAGGCAGCGAACCCAATCCTGTCAGGGTGAGTTCGATCAATTTGCCTGACGGGACGACGCTAGAATACGATTACGAAAAGGTACCGTTGAAGGGTCTGGGGGCTGTTTTCCAAGGCTCCAAATGGAGCAATACCTGGGGCGGTGGGAGCAAACCCGTCAGTTCGTTGGGGGCAACACCAAATCTATTGCCTGAGTTGCGCCGATTGAAGACGGTTCAGCGCCAAGCCGCTAACGACGATATTTTGGACTCGGTCACTTATCTCCACGAGCATGATCGATACAGCCGCAACATCACCGGCGTGATTGACCATCGAGGCGAACGTGTAGGAACGTTCGACTACGATACCGCCGGGCGGGTTGTTTCGAGCGAACGAGCGGGAGGGATCGATCGCAACACATTCGCTTATGCTAATGCAGGGTCTGATCGAACAAGGGTTGTTACCAATGTGTTCGGCAAGGAGGAAACCTACACCTTCTCTCGGTTTTCAGCGGGTCAACGCGATTACCGGCTAACTGATGTCGACAGCGCGGCAACGGTCGATACACAAGCAACTTCGGCGACAATATCCTATGGCGCCAACACATATATTTCGAGCGCAACCGATGCGGAAGGTCGCCTGACCACCACCACGCGCGACGCTCGCGGGCGCCCGATCAACTTAACCGAAGCAAGCGGCACGACAGATGCCCGAACCACAACGATTGCATGGCACCCAACCTTTAACGTGCCAGAGACCGTGACTTCTCCCGGTCTCACCGAAAATCGCAGCTATGATGCGCAAGGTCGTCTGACATCGCTCACCCTGACTGATACGACCTCTCACGCTTTGCCCTATCCGACTGGCGGGCAGACGCGAACATACACCTTCTCTTGGGATGCCAACGGCCGGCTGCTGTCTGAGAACGGCCCGCTTGCCGCCAATGGCAATCAAGACGACATTACGAGCTTCACATATGATGCGAGCGGCAATCTTCTGACCGCGACAAATGCGCTCGGCCATGTCACCACTTACGGCGCCTATGATGCCAATGGGCGGCCCGGGACCATGACCGATCCCAATGGTATCCAAACCGTTTTCGAGTACGATCTTTTGGGCCGGGTCGTTTCCATATCCATTAAGCACCCGAGCAATCCAGCGCTCGATGCATTCACGCTGATGGCCTACGATGCGGTGGGCAATCTGACGCAGATGACCCTGCCTGGAACAGCTCCTCTGGTCATGGAGTATGACGCGGATAACCGCTTGGTCTCAATGGCCGGTGCGGGCGGTGCGCGCTGGGCTTACTCTTATGATGAAATGGGCAATGTTGAGCGGGAGACGGTCACTCGCGCCGATGGCTCGACAGCGCGAACAGTCCGGCGACAGTTTGATGATCTGGGCCGGGTTATTCGCGAAACGCTAGGCACGCGAACACCCTCGCAGTTGGGCTATGACAAGGTCAGCAACCTTACCAGCGTGACTGATCCCAATGGGTTTGCGACCACAGCTTCGTTCGACGCGCTCGACCGGGTTGTCTCCACGGTCGCACCGGATGGCGGGACTATTGCGTCCAGCTATGACGCTCAGGACAACCCGGTGACTTTCACCGATCCCGTCTCGGTCACCACGCAGTTCGTACACAATGGCTTTGGCGAGGTGATCCAGGAAACCTCGCCCGACCGCGGGACAAGCACCTATGTCTATGACGCGGCAGGGCGAATGATCCAATCGACCGATGGGCGCGGACAGGTGGTCACATACACCCGCGACTATCTCGGCCGTGCTACGCGGATGGAACCTGCCGGGCGGCCAGCTTCCGAAGCCATTGATTATCAATGGGACAGCGGCGGCATGGGTGGCTCCTATGGCATCGGCAGGCTTGGCCGGGTCACCGATGCTTCAGGCCGCACTCGCTTCAAATACGATCATCGCGGCAATGTGACGGTCAAGGAGCAACATATCGGCGGAGCGTTCAAGCGCCTGTCCTACTCCTATGATACCGCCGATCGGATCACTCGCATAGTCTATCCATCGGGCCGCTGGGTGCTGTACGATTATGACGCGTTTGGGCGAGTGGATCGCGTGCGCACCCGCCAGAATACCAGCAGCCCTTACGTCACGGTTGCGAGCGGTTACCAGTACGAAGCGTTCGGTCCGGTCAGATCAATCGCCCTAGGCAATGGTCTGGAGGTCGCCAATGATTGGGGCAATGACGGACGCTTGGCCGCGCGCAAGCTTTCTCCCACCACCGGCGGCGCAGATCTATCGCACCTCCCCTATCGTCGCGACTCTGTGGGAAGAATTGGCGCGATTGCCGACTATGTGAACCCGGCCAATTCGGCGATCTATGGCTATGACGAAATGGGTCGCCTCACCATGGCGGTCTCGGAGTCTTCAGCGCAGCTATCCGAGAGCTACAGCTACAGCCCCGGCACCAATCAGCTTGCGAGTTTCACTGACGACAGCGGTACCCGCACCATTGCTTACGATGGGCGGGGAAACACCGTGTCGGAGACGCGCCCCGGCGGGGTTACAGTCGCCGCGACCTATGACGGTCACGGGCGGCTCGATAGCTATGACCGCTCGAATATCGGCGCGCAAATTTACACCTATAATGGCCTCGGCGACCGGGTTCGCGTGGACAAGCCGACCGGCACGCGGCACTTCGTTTATGACGCCTATGGTCGGGTGGTTGCGGAGTATGGAAGCTCTGCAAGCGATGTGCGGGCTGAGTTTATCTGGGCGGAGCCACCGGCAGCGAACGACCCCGGATCGGTGTCCGGGGCAGGCAACCCCTTCGGCGGCGGCGACCATATTGCAGGCTACGCCCCTCTCGCACTGGTAGCGCCGAACACGCAGGCGCAGCTGGAATTGTACTGGGTCCACGGCAACCATCTTGGCGTGCCGATCATCACGACCGATGCGCAAGGCAGCGTAGTCGACCCCGGCGATGACTTCCTGCGCCCCGGCTTTCCGGGCCAGAGCCAGGTCCTCAGCGACCTCTACTACAACCGCAACCGCGACTACGATCCGGTAACGGGACGCTACATCCAGGCCGACCCGATTGGTTTGCTCGGGGATATGAACCCTTATGTGTATGCGAATGCCGATCCGGTGAACGGGATCGATCCGTTGGGGCTTTTCCAGACGCCAGCGGCACCAAACCCGCTCCTGTTACGTGTGGCCCCTCAAGCGACTGTTTTCTATGGATTGAGTCTCACCTTAGCGGGTGCCAACCAATGGGCTTTGAGTAGGCGATGCTGGAAGTCCGTTAGCAACATCTCGGATAGTAATTCTACCGGTGGTCGACGACGCAGTTGGTTTGATGACGGCGATCCTCGTTGCCAGAGGGTCCAGGACGAATGCGAGGATCGCTGCACCGATCTCTTTGAAAACAATCCTAGTTTGCTCCCGGGTGTCGGGCGAAATATGAGTGGACGATGGCGACGTTGTGTCCGGGAGTGTATGGAGAAGCAAGGTTGCTACAACTTCTAGAGAGGACCATGAAGAAGGAAACCGCGATAAGGATTGTCGAGTGCGCACTTGAAAGTGATCGCACTTTTAATGACCTATCGATGCTGATCGAGGAAGTTGATGACATTGAATTTAGAAGAGATCTAAAAAGAGGTGTCGCAAACGCAATTTCAAAGGTCTATTTTGAGATATTGGTTCCTATCAAGAAAAGGCACCCAGACATCGATATCGGTGATTAAGCTTCTGTTTCTTGACCGTGGTCGGCAAGCGATGTGCGGGGAAACATCGTGTCGGAGACGCGGTTCGACGGGGCTAAAGTCGCCGCGACCTATGACGGTCGCGGGCGGTTGGAGAGCTACGATCGGTCTGACATCGGCGCTCAGACTTACGCCTACAATGGCCTCGGCGACCGACTGATGCATAAGCAAAGAAGACAGCTAGCGCGTAGGCTTAAGCGAATTGCTCCTGAGAATGCAGATTTGATACTGCGCTCTGCCGATAGAGTAATCGCGATGCTGGAACAGTTCGGTTTCATTTTGACGGATGAGGCGAGCAACCAACTCCCCCTAGCGTCGAACGAACTGAGATTTGAACGACCCCATTCTGCCGACAGCTACTCATTCGTTTTAGTCACGTTCTCCGATGACGACGATCTAGGCTTTGGAGCAAATTTTGGCGTCAGAGAATATGCTGGCCCGCATCATGACTGGCATGCGAGCGCGGATTTAGTGAGGTGGCGCTTTGGTCTGTGGAAGAGCTATGATCTTGGAGCAGCTTACCTAATTCCAAATAAGGTAAAGAAATTTAGGAGTGATTGGCAGTACCTTGAGAGTAATATCAACGCGATAGTAAAATTCTTGGAAACCGGAATTCCGAATAAATTGATGAGTAACGTCACATTGGACGAGAGCTATTGTCCATATGATCCTGCAAGCCTCGAAAGAGCGAGTTGAATTGTCTTTTGATCGAATCCTCTAAGGCCACAAAGCCTATCATGACCGGTCGCGTACCGACAACCCAAAGGGACCGCGGAACTTCGTCAATGGCACGTGGATCGTGTTGTCGCTGGAAGCGCAGCTGAACGAGCGTAGCGAGGACAATACGGAAGCTCTGCAAGCGATGTGCGAGCCGAGTTTATCTGGGCAGAGCCGCCTGCGGCAAACGACCCCGGATCGGTGTCCGGGGCAGGCAACCCCTTCGGCGGCGGCGACCAAATCACAGGCTACGCCCCTCTCGCACTGGTAGCGCCGAACACGCAGGCGCAGCTGGAATTGTACTGGGTCCACGGCAACCATCTGGGCAGAGCCGCCTCCTGCAAATGATCACTCCCCGTTCGAATGGATTCTTTTGATCGCAGAACAGGTGATGCAATTCTATTGCATTCTGTCCATCTCGACTATTGAGTTGTTCTTCAGATGAAGTAAAAATCCGAATCGGAAAATATCTGCAATCGAAGGCGGTCAGATGTTCAAATTGAGTGGTATTGCAATTGGTTTGACATTGATCTTTATTTCAGGGTCTCTTCATGCCCAGCAATGCACTGTTCCGAACACCATCACCAATGGTCAGGTTGCCGATGCGACCGAGGTGATGGACAACTTCAATGCGGTGGCCGCTTGCGTTGACGAGACGCGCGACAACGCCGTGACCCATGAAGGTACGCCAAACGCAGGTGAAATCGCCGTTTTCGACAGCGCAACCGGGATCACCAGTGGCAACCTGACTGGAGATGTGACGACATCGGGAAGTACAACGACTTCACTCAGTGCCACTGGCGTCGCACCAGGCACATACACCAATGCGACGATTACCGTTGACGCAAAAGGCCGAGTCACCTTTGCAGATAGTGGCGCTCTGAGTGGCGGCGCTGGTGGTGGGGGCGGTTCTGCGCTGGCCACCAAATACACAGTCATAACGCCGGGTGACAACTTTATCGATGTGAAGCTCGATAGCGACGATGGCTATGCGTATCGTGTTTTGGTTAAGGGGACGGTTGATGCCGATTCACGGATCAATCTTCGCCTCTCTGATGACAATGGCCAGACGTTCTTCAGCGACGCAGGCTACTATAAATCCTACACTGCAGGCGCAACCAGTGCGATCGATCTGACGACTGGGCGAACGATGGATATCAATCGCAACACGATCGTGTCCTTCACCATCGCTGGAATGAACGTGGCAGCCACTGAACAGGTTGCTTTGACCGGAACTCTGTTTGGTGTCGACACTGGCACAGCGGCTCGTCCAAGAGTGGTGGGCGGACACATCAACGGCGTGATTGAAGCACGCGATTATAACGCTTTTCGCATCTACGCGACGGCAGGAACACTCAATAACTTCGCGGTCTTTGTTGAGCGGGTCTACTGAAGTAGAAGGTTTCCCAGCGGACCTTTTTTGTGATCTGAGAGAGATACCATTGGTAATCACAGCTGCGCTTGAATGGGTGCTAACACTGCTGACTGGGCCATTGGTCACGATCATCCTGAGCATTTCAGTGGCGGCAATCGGGTTTCTAATGCTTTTGGGTGAACTTCCAGTGCGCCGTGCGGCCCTTACAATTCTGGGGGGCTTCATTCTGATCGGGGCCGGCCAGATAGCTCAATCGCTGGTTCTCGCCGTGCCGGTGTCGCCGCAGCCAGTTACTCCTACGGCCGCGACGTCTTTCGATGAGCGAAACCTGGGCGATCCGCCTGCACCGCCACCCCGGCGACGTGGAAATCCATTCGACCCTTATTCGAGCAACGAAACCGTGAATTGATTGAGGCTGACTGCGCTAGCAAGCGATCAAGACCTGACTCACCCGACGCTTTCCATCTCTGCGTTCCAACTGAACGAAGAGGTCAACGCTTTCCCGCACGTAGTGGCGAACATCCTCTCTGGCGAGCTTTGATCCAGCCTGAAGCACAAGCAGGGCCAGTTGCTCGATCGCGCGTTGCGGCGTGTCTGCATGGATCGTGGTCATGGACCCGGGATGCCCTGTGTTGACAGCGCGCAGGAATGTGAACGCTTCAACACCGCGCAGTTCTCCAAGGATGATCCGATCCGGACGCATGCGCAGCGCTGCGATCAGAAGATCTTCAGCTGTAACGCTGGCTTCGCTCAATTCGCCGCGCGCCGCTATCAGGCCGACGGCGTTCAGATGTTTAAGATGCAATTCAGCTGTGTCCTCGATCAAGACGAGCCGCTCTTCTGGCGGGATTTCGGCGATCAACGAGTTCAAGAAAGTGGTCTTGCCGGTCGAGGTGCCACCGGAAACCAGAATGTTTCGCCTTTCCCGAACTGCCTTGCGCAATTCGGCGGCTGCTTCCTTGCCCGTCAGCGCTCGAAATGACCGTTCGCGGGAGAGGTCAGCATGAGAATGAATGGTATTGGAAAAGGCATCGGCATCTTCCCAGTCGCTTAGCCGAAGATTGGCTGAAACGTGGCGGCGGATCGAAAATACATGACCATTGCGAGTTGCTGGTGGGGCGGCAATCTGCACGCGCGATCCATCGGGGAGGGTGGCCGCGAGGAGCGGCTGAGAGCGGCTGATCCCCTGCGAAGAATGGGCTGCGATCTGCCGGGCAAGCCGGGAAAGCAATTTCTCGTCCAGGCTCGCTTCGTCAATGCGCTCGGTTCCTCCGCCTACAATCTCTATCCAGAGTTCACCGGGGCGATTGATCCATATGTCTGTAACATCTTTGCGGTTTAGGACGGGCGCGAGCGGCGCAAGAAAGCTGTCGAGATAGTACCCTGCTTCTGCGGCAGTCATCGTTCGACCGTGGAGAAATCGAGGTCTCGGGCAACGAACACCGATACGCTGCTGCCGTGCTTTACCTTCAGCGTTGGCTGAACACGCTGCTGATCTGTGACTTGCACGTTCTGAGTGCTTCCCGGCAGAGCTACAATTACTCCATCTGTAGCCTGGTTAACCGCTAGACCGACACCGATATCAAGAACGGACTGCAGCAAGGCGCCGCCGAAGCGTTGCAGGAACTTGCTGTCTACCTTGCCGCGGACTCCTGCTCGACCGAGGGGATCGGATGACGGAGAATCCAAGGCGATTGTAACGCCGTCGGGCCGGATCAGGCGCGTCCATTGCACGAGGGCACGGTTCTGTCCGCTGCGCAAGTCGGCTTCGTATTCGCCATAAAGACGGCTGCCCCGTGGGATGAGTACACGTGTGCCATCAAACCCGGCAATATCGCGCTGGACGAGTGCACGGACACCTCCCGCGCGTGTTGAATCGAGCGCCGTTTCAAGCACGGCCGGGATGACTGTTCCTTGTGGGATTGTGCGCGCCGGATTGCGGAGTCGACCGGCAGTCACCCGGCTTGTTGCTGCGTTGCCTGCTGCTGCAATCAATGCCTCCGGCGAGGGCGAAGATGCCTCTTCAAAGACTACACGCGATGGTTCCGGTGTCGGTATCGCTCTCGGTGGTTCTGGCAAGAACGCTGGAGGAAGCGGGGGAATGTCGCGGGGAACGACTGGTGGAGGGATGTCGGCAATACGCGGCCGGAGTGGTGGAGATGGTGCTGCAACCGCAAGAGGTCTTTGTGATGGTTCCAACGGGTCGCGCCCGGTGAACCGGTCTGGCAATTGAAGAGGAGCCGGGGAGGAGATGACGCCTCTGTTGTCATCGGTTGGCTGTAAAACTGTTGGTGATTGGGCCGCCTCGCGTGAGGCATTGAGCGCGTTGAATAGTGTGAGTCCTCCAACCGCAAGTATGGCGAGAAATGCCCAAAGTCCCCAGTTGCTGGATGGTCCAGTGGCGATGACCGGTCGGATATCTTCCGGGCTCGTGGTCGAGGTAACACTTTCGGTCATCACTCTGCGTCCTGTCGTTTGTTGCGATGCGCAGTCGCTTTATCCTTGTCAATCCGAAAGACGAGGCGTTCATGCACGCGATCAATCACGAACCTTCCTTCGCGCATGTAGCCATCGACCACCTCTTCATCGCCAGTTGCTCCAATCGCAAAAACTGCAGGTAGAGGCTGATCCGGTGCATATTCGATCACCGTTTTGGAGCCATTGTCGCGGATCGAGACTGGTCTGACGGATCGATCGCCCCGCAAGCGATATGACCACGCAAGATCATTGATTTCGGCAACTGGTGCGACGGATTGCTGCACCAATGGGGCTTCAAACTCGAAACGAACAACGTAAGCCGCCATCAGACTTTCACTGGCTTCGAGCGAGAACTGATACTGTCTTCGGTTCGTTTCGACGCTGAGCGTCGCAGGCGCGGCGTTGATCAAAGGCTTAACCTGAAAACTGTTGTTTTCAGGAGTGATGCTGACCTCCCACAACTGGTTTCCTGTCAGCACCGCTCGTTGGATCGATTCACCTGGCTCGAGCATCACTGTAAGAGTTGAGTCAGGAAGGGCAGTTAGCGCAACCGTTTGGTCGGCTTGCCACGCGACTGACTGAATTCGAGGGCTCTCGGCATTTGGTGTCGGGAGTATTTGCGCCATCGCCACAGATGACCATGCCAGCGCGACGAAAGGCACCAACCGGATCATTGGGCGGGCTCCGCGATGGGAGGCTGCTCTATCCCGCTCACGATGCCTTCTTCCGGCAGTGTTTCAGCACTGCGGCGGTACGCTGTTACTTGGAAGCCAAGTGGATTGATGTAGCGATCGGCCTCGCTCATCTCGGCGGCGGTGAACTTGAAATCGACGATTGCAACCCAGTGCTGGGTCGTTTGCGATGCAGCTCCGGCGTCGGTTCGGGTTGTCGCGAAGCGCACCATGGCGCGCTGCTCTGAGAGGTTGGAGACGCTTTTTACCTCGGTGGCAATTGTCGCTCCACGGGGCAGATAGGCTAGGGGGCTTTCTGGGTTTGTAGCGTTCATGGCCCGCGCATAGGTTTGCCCGACCGTAGCATCAGACCAAAGCGAAACCCTGCGGTAGTCGAACTGCAGTGTTTCTGTCGTGAAGCTTTCGCGAGCGATAACGTACTGCACCAGAAATGAGCGGGTAAGGGCCGCATCTGGTGCAACAATCTGAGCATTGAGCGGCGCAAGCGATTCAACGTTTCCAGTCTGACGATCTACGAGCAGCGTGTAGGGTTCGACCTCTTTCAGCGGTATCAGGAAGACCAGAGCCACCGCTTCGACTAGCGCGATCAGTGCCGCAATGATCGCAACGATCCACGCCCTGCGATTGGACCTTTCAAGATCATCTGTAACACTGGTCGCCCAGCTTTCCGACACAGGTAGTTCAGCAAGGTCATAATCCGGTTGCGCAGTCATGGCGTTCTGTCCCGTTTCTGAGCCGATCGTGAAAGTCGCGATGTCGGGCGCCTGAAAGAACCACCAAGTCGCTGTGTCCCTTCTCCTATCGAAGCCGTTTCACGCAAGACAGTGTTGGTGGTGTTGTTTTCCTGTGCGAACCGCTGATTGGTCGAACTGGCTTCACGAAGGATTGACCGTTCGATCGAGTTGCTCACTTGTTGCGCTCGGAAGATCTGAACAGCTTGCGAATTGTTAGTGGATGCAGGCATTACTGGCTGAGGATTGGCTTCGCGACGAGCAAAACGAGTGAGGTCAGGCAAATTGAGCCAACCACGATGAAACACGACCTTGGCCAAAAACCAGATCATGGCAAAATGGACCACAGCAAAAGCCAGCATGATCGCAAACAATTCGATAGGGGCTGAAGGCGCTGCGTAGCCGAAAGCGCGAACCCTTAGTGCATCAGCCAACCAAGGCTCAATTATGGCTAGCTGCACCGTCAGAACCAACGTCGCACCGATTGAGCCGGCGATCGTCAGAACCAATCCTTTTAGCCATCCAGCAAAGATCCCGCGGGATTGATTGAAAAAGTAGAGCCCGGCGACAATCGGCGTCAATGCCAGTAGGATCCCCGCGCCGATCCGCAGCAAAGCAAGTGATCCAATAATGCTCGCCAGATAGAGTAGCCGTGCGGTTCCCAAAGCGGAATCGTCTTGCAAAGCAGTCCCTGCGAACGTGTTCCCCGGTTCGTTTTCGTTCAGGAACTGGCCTGTCTGTCGACCAGTGCCAGCTTCAATCATCTGCACGATTTGAATGTCGGCCTTTTGCAAACGATCAACCAGATTGCCGGTGGACCCGACCTGACCCTGTGTCTGGATCACACCGGTGATTTCGGCGGGTCCCTTTAGTGTTACATCATAGACGACGGTTCTGAAGGCGGGCCATGAGAACGCCAACGTAAGCACGATACCGATCTTGAGAACGTCAAACACGACATCGCGCATTCCGGGAGGAGGTCCGAAGATCAGACGCAAGCCGAACAGGGCGACGAATATCGTGAGCAGACCCACTACTATCGTAGAGGCGAGCGAGCCGGGTTGCCCCAGCGCGACATACCCATAGCTCCCGATGACCTGTGCCTGGCAGTCGATATGAGCCAAGACCCGAGAGAGGAACTGATCCCCTGTTATGATTGGAGGACAAGCCATCAGGCGGCTTTCTCGATCAGCAGATGAAGCCAGTTGGCGGGGTCGAGGCCGGTCTTGTCGACCAGTGAATCAAACAGGCGGACTGTGCTTTCACGGCCAGACAGGATGGT
>JBCBHD010000044.1:0-14285 GCA_038526115.1 Pseudomonadota bacterium
TCGAGTTCGACTATTGCTGTGTTCACGCGTGTTTCGCTCTGGCCGAGCAGGGCTTCGAGACGATCATGGTCAACTGCAACCCAGAGACGGTGTCGACCGACTATGACACGTCTGATCGGCTATATTTCGAACCACTTACTGCCGAGGATGTGCTTGAGATCCTGCGGGTGGAAATGTCGTCCGGCAATCTTGCTGGCGTTATCGTTCAGTTCGGGGGGCAGACGCCTCTGAAATTGGCGCAAGCTTTGGAGGACGAGGGTATTCCCATTCTGGGCACCTCTCCTGACGCGATCGACCTTGCTGAAGATCGCGAGCGTTTTGCCAAACTGGTCAACAAGCTGAAGCTGAAACAGCCAGACAATGGCATTGCCTACAGTCGTGATGAAGCGGCCGCTGTGGCTTCGCGCATCGGATATCCTGTGCTGCTGCGGCCATCCTATGTGCTGGGCGGTCGGGCTATGGAAATTGTCGATTCCGAAGCTCAACTGGATGACTACATCAAGACCGCGGTGAATGTGTCGGGCGACAGTCCGGTGCTTGTCGATCAGTATTTGCGCGATGCTATTGAATGCGATGTTGATGCACTGTGCGATGGGGACGAAGTTCGCATTGCTGGCGTTATGCAGCATATCGAAGAGGCCGGGGTGCATTCTGGCGATAGCGCTTGCACACTCCCGCCCTATTCGTTGCCCACTGAAATCATTGAAGAAATGGAGCGTCAGGCAGAAGCACTTGCTCAAGCGTTAGGCGTGCGTGGGCTGATGAACGTGCAGTTCGCTGCGAAAGATGGCGAAGTCTATTTGATTGAAGTGAATCCCCGAGCAAGCCGCACGGTGCCATTCGTTGCCAAGGCCATTGGCCAACCCGTCGCAAAGATCGCAAGCCGCATTATGGCAGGTGAAAAACTCGCGGACTTCGATCATTTCAAACGCGATTTGCCCTACATGGCGATCAAAGAGGCGGTGTTCCCGTTCAACCGCTTCCCCGGCGCGGATCCGGTCTTGTCTCCGGAGATGAAATCGACCGGAGAGGTGATGGGGATCGACATGACTTTTGATGCCGCGTTCCTGAAATCGCAGATTGGCGCGGGCATGATGCTACCCTATGAAGGAACTGTGTTCGTATCGGTCAAGAGTTCCGATAAACCGGTCATCGTTCCGGCGATCAAGAAATTGATTGATAAGGGTTTTCGCATCATCGCCACAGGCGGCACACAGTCTTATCTGGCCGAGCAGGGGCTTGCGGTTGAGAAGGTCAATAAGGTGGCCGAAGGGCAGCCTCACATCGTTGACAAGATTATCGATGGCGAAGTCGCGTTGATCTTTAACTCGACCGAAGGATGGCAGTCTCTACTCGACTCAAAATCAATTCGGGCTACCGCTCTCGACAAGAAGGTTCCGTACTACACCACGGCGACTGCATCGAATGCGGCTGCGGCCGCGATTGCGGCTATAAAACCGGATCAGCTTGAAGTCCGCTCATTGCAAGACTATTATAGCTGAAACAATCAAGCCGTCCTTCCCGACATTTTGCTGATTTCGACCCGCCACTACCGGAGCGGTTACACTCGAAATGACGCAATTTGCGAAGGCAGGGCCAGAAGGAAAGAAACGGATGGCTACCATGGAAAAGGTACCGATGCTCGCTGAGGGGTATGAGCGTCTGACCACCGACCTCAAGGCGTTGCGTGATGAACGGCCGCGTATCGTTGATGCGATCGAGGAAGCGCGTGCGCACGGCGATCTCTCGGAAAACGCCGAATATCACGCTGCGAAAGAGCGTCAGGGTCAGGTGGAAGCCATGATCGGGGAGCTTGAGAGCAAGATCAGCCGGGCTCAGATCATCGATCCTACCACGCTGAGCGGTGACAAGATCGTATTC
This sequence comes from Pseudomonadota bacterium, assembly GCA_038526115.1. Taxonomy (GTDB): domain Bacteria; phylum Pseudomonadota; class Alphaproteobacteria; order Sphingomonadales; family Sphingomonadaceae; genus Erythrobacter. Next base: position 1,882 of record JBCBHD010000044.1, read on the forward strand.
GGATCGACAGTCACCTTGCTCGATGACGACGACAAGCCGGTGAAGTACCAGATCGTTGGCGAAACCGAAGCAGATGCAGCCGCTGGTCGTATCTCTTTCAGCTCTCCACTGGCGCGAGCGATGATCGGCAAGCAGGTCGAAGACGAGATCGAAGTGACTGTCCCTTCAGGTGACAAGTTTTACCTCGTCAACAAGATCGAATTTATCTGAGCAATACCTTGTAAGCCCTTTTATTTAAGAGGCTTCACCATTGCATAGTTGTGGATCGAAACGCCTTCGACTTCGAAGTCGCGTCGGTGTTCCACTATGTAGCCAGCGCGTTCAAAAGAGGGGCGAGCAAGTTCGCTCGCTTCGGTGTAAAGGCGGTCGCAACCAGTTGCTCGCGCATGCTCCTCTGCTTCTGCCAGAAGCAGGTCCGCAAGACCGCGGCGCGTATGTTCTGGGTGGCAGTAGAGCATGTCGAGATGGCCATCGGGCTCGATCAGTGCATATGCCACGCCGCAATCACGACTATCGACCGCCACGAAAATCGATGCGCCTGCAGCAGCACGGCTGATGAAACGTTGCGGCCCCGGGTGACGCGCGGCCCAAGCTTCGACTTGCTCGGGCGAATAAGAGACAGACCCGACAGCACGAATGGCTGCGAGGGTTAGCTCCGCCAGCTCCAGTGCGTCATCAGTATGAAAAGGCCTGATAGCGTAGGCCACGAAAATGCCTATTCCTCGGGCGTGAGCAGTTTGTGGATGTGCACAACCACATATTTCATCTCAGCATCGTCGACAGTCCGCTGCGCCTGAGCACGCCACGCATCTACGGCATCGTCATACGAGCTGAAGACCCCAACAACATGAAGGCTTTCAGGATCCTGAAACTCGTGTCCGCGTGGATCGGTGACGCGACCACCCATGACAAGGTGAAGTCGCTGTGATGGAGTGGTTTCTTCCATTGCCTGTACCCCTGGGGAGAATTGTTGCCGCGCCTTTAGCGGATCGTATCGCCGGGACAAGTCCGTAAGCTACGCTTTCCGTCAATTGGTGACACGGTCCTTGATATCTCGAACCGCCCGTTCCGCACTTCGACGGGTTCGCCGCGCAATCGTGCGAGTTTTGTCCGCAGCTGTTCCTGCCGCGTATTCTGCGTCTCGTTTTATCTCACGCGATCTTGCGCTCGCACTGTCGCCAAAATCTTCCAGCCGGTCTCGGCCTGCGCGCGATGTATCCAGCGCATCATCGATCAGCTTGATGCCATATGCGACAATTGCATCGGCAAGCAGCGTGCCGAATGCAGATCCTCGTGCCTTTGCGGCGTTGCCGACACTCCTCGCAGCGCCGGAAGCGGCTCCGCTGACCGCGCCTGCTGCTCCGCTCGCAGCGTTGCGAGCTGCACGGCGGCCCGGTTGAGTCATCGCGCCGACAACAAGACCAAGGGCAATCGCTCCACCGAGGACGGTGAGTGGGTTTTCCTTGACGTAAGTCGTTGCTGCACCGGCTGCGTCTTTGGCCTGATCAGCTACAGTTCGTTCTGCGATCCGGCGTTCGCTGGCTTCGATCTTCGCGCGCAGCTCGTCTCGCTTTTCGGCAGGGCTGTTCGACTTATCGCTCATCAGAGTCTCCGGATGAATGGGCTACTGGTTCTGCGTCTTGAAGCATCTCTGGCTCCTCAGCAATGTCTCCAGCGGTTTCGCCTGTATTTTCCATAGGTTCGCCTTCCTCGTTGTCTTCGGCGTCGGTGATGCCGAAGATTTCGAGAATCGGTGCACGGGCCACAAATAGAAGAATGGCCCCTAAAAGCGCAGCCAGAATACCGCGATTGTCATCGGCATGGACGCGCGCCACTTCAAAAACGTCTCTAGCGCCATCCCCAACTCGGCTGCCGACCCGCGCAGCAATGCCCTTTCCTGAAATGGCGGTGCGTGCGTGCTCAATGTCGGCCATGAACACCTTACGAGCGGAATCGCGCAGGGCGCGGTCCTCGATAAATTGCTGCGGAAGCTTGGTCATTTCGCCTGTTCTTCCTCGGCACTGGCAAACACCGCGCCAAGCAGCTTGCCTTTGGAGTAGGCTCCGTAACCCAGCAAGGCTACGATCAGGAATATCCCGCCCACCACGATCGCGATCGCACCCCAGATTGTCACCAGCGGTTCAAGGGCCATAACCAAACCCACAGCAAGTGCCAAAAAAGCAATGTGGAGCAGGATGATGGCGACGATGACATAACCGAGGGCAATGCCGATACTGCGCCCAGCCAGAGCTGCTCGCCCTTTCTGAAAGGCGAGTTCAGCCTCAGCATAGGTTTTGCCGTCATCGATCAGCGCAGCCAATTCTTCGACGAGGGATTCGTCGAAATTCGGCTCCGGATCGGAAGGTTGATCGGATTTATCGGGGGGGACCGGGGTCAGATGGTCCACAGAGTCATCCTGCGGACCCTCCATCCCCTTGTCATCCAGCATTCGTGTTCCCCGGAGACGCGGCTTAGTCGCGTGAGCCGCGGAACATCCGCGCCAGCAGGAAACCGGCTACCGCAGCGATGCCAACGGCAACGCCTGGGCTCTTGCGCACGAACTCACGCGCATCTTCACCAAGCTCTTCGACACTCTTCGCTTCGAGCGAAGCCGACGTTTCGGCGAGGCTACGAGATGCCTTGCGCGCATAGTCGCCATACTGCTCACCAAAGCGCTCATCGATCTGCGTGGCTGTGTCACCCACAACCTTGCCGAGAGAGGAAATGGCGTCGCTTGCAGCCGATTTGCCATCTGTCGCCAGCTCACTTGCCCGGACCTTTGCCTTGTCGCCGTAGACCTTGGCTTCGGCCATAAGATCGTCACCACGAGTGCCGGCCTCGGCGCGCAGCGCTGCGGCACCTGACTTCGCTTCTTCAAGCGCAGCGTTAAAGCGGCTTTTCGCTTCGGTTGCTGGCGCTTCCACGGTTTCATCGGCGGCTTTCGCAGTGGCAGCTGTCTTCTTTGGAGCAGCCTTGCGAGCGCGCGTGGTCTTGGTTGCGCCGCTTTTTGCAGCGGTCTTGGTGGATTTGGGGGATTTCGTCTCAGCCATATACGTTGTCTTAGACCTCCAGATGATTGGTTTTCCAGTCACAAGCTGTGACCGCATTTGTATTCAGTCGCACGCATGCTTGCGCCTCACAGGCGCTGCGCATAGAGCGCGAACATTCTCTCATACCATATGCGATATGGGGGTGTCTTAGCAATATACAACACATTGCCGGTGGAGCCAACAATGACTGCGATCATCGATCTGCACGGACGCGAAATTCTAGACAGCCGGGGCAACCCCACAGTGGAAGTCGATGTGCTTCTGGATGATGGCAGTTTCGGTCGCGCCGCAGTGCCCTCAGGTGCATCTACCGGTGCGCACGAAGCGGTGGAACTGCGCGACGGAGATGCTGCGCGTTACAAAGGGAAGGGCGTGCTTCAAGCGGTCGCTGCGGTAAACGGGGAGATTTCCGATACTGTACTTGGCCTCCACGCCGAAGATCAGCGCGATATCGATCTCGCCATGATCGGCCTGGATGGCACACCCAACAAGGCTCGACTTGGAGCGAACGCTATCCTCGGCACGAGTCTCGCCGTCGCCAAAGCCGCGGCCAACGCCCGCGGGTTGCCGCTGTTTTCCTATCTCGGCGGGGTTTCGGCTCATATGCTTCCCGTTCCCATGATGAACATCATCAATGGCGGTGAACACGCTGACAACCCGATCGACATTCAGGAATTCATGATCATGCCTGTTGGTGCGGACACGATTGCTGAAGCCGTCCGCTGGGGATCAGAGGTATTCCACACTCTGAAAAAAGGCCTGGCGCAAAAAGGGCTTTCGACATCTGTGGGCGACGAAGGCGGTTTTGCGCCTGATCTCGCCAGCACTCGCGATGCGCTCGACTTCATCATGGCTTCGGTCGAGCAGGCTGGCTTCAAACCGGGCGAGGATATTGTGCTGGCTCTCGATTGTGCCGCGACAGAATTCTACAAGGACGGAAAATACGAAATTTCGGGCGAAAACCTCAGTCTGGATGGCGAAGGGATGGCCGAGTATCTGGCGAAACTGTGTGCCGACTATCCAATCCGCTCAATCGAAGACGGTATGAGCGAAGACGATTTCGATGGCTGGCGTGCGGTTACCGAAGCGATTGGTGATCGTGTGCAATTGGTGGGCGATGATCTGTTCGTGACAAACCCGGAACGCCTGTCTGATGGAATCTCGCAAGGGTTGGCCAATTCCCTTTTGGTTAAAGTCAATCAGATCGGCACGCTGACAGAAACACTGGCCGCCGTCGAGATGGCGCACCGTGCGGGCTACACATCGGTCATGAGCCATCGTTCCGGTGAGACCGAAGATGCCACAATTGCGGATCTCGCTGTGGCGACAAATTGTGGGCAAATCAAAACCGGTTCGCTTGCACGATCCGATAGGTTGGCGAAGTATAACCAACTGATCCGGATTGAAGAAGAGCTTGGCGGTAGCGCCGCGTATGCGGGGCAAGATTGCTTCGGAGCATTGGCTTGCGCCTGACTGTAGTGGCGGAAAATCAAGGCGCCTGAGCCCATTTTAGCGATCAGGGGGCGAAAGCGAATGGGCTCAGGCGCTGCCGGCGTGCTGCTCAGGAGGAACGGCTGACGCTGGCAAAATATCGATCCATATTTTTGGTTCCGTGTTCGGTGAGGCGGACGAGAACCCGCCGCTGGTCTTCTGGGTCGGCTTCGCGCACCACCAGACCCTGATCGGCAAGGACGCCGAGCCAGCGCAATCCGGTCGTTGGGGGCGCGGCGGAACCAATACAGGCGCTTGATACGGAGACGGATTTGTCTTCAGCAAACGCGATGTAGAGATCCAGCAGGATATCCCACGCGGGCTCACCAAACAGGTCCGGCTGTCCGAAAATTGAATCTCGCTGTCGCCGATTTGCATACAATTGGCGCGCGAGCTCGAGGTATTGCTCGCGTTGCGCAGAGGGATGCGCGGCAGTTTGATTTGCATCGATGTTGGTTGTGGGACGGGCAGGGGGAGACGCCCGCTGCGCGGGAGCCGTGTCAAATTCCCCGTCCCGCAGCTGCTGCGCAATCGCCATGAGCTGATCGGCAAATGGCTTGAGATCCTGCATTGCGTGGGAGTCTGCCGGAGGTTTGTTATTCGGATCGTTGCGGTCTGTCAGGGTGCGGATATCTGGCCGAGCTGTCTCGTCCATGTTCACGACCCCTGAGTCACAGCGGCTGCATGGCGGCCGCTGCAGACGCAGCGTGAATTTGATCTATCGACTTTCACAGCGTGCACCGCAGCCGCGCCCTCCTGTTCGGAGAGGCGAAAGTTGTGGCGCCATCACGCGCCAGAAAGTTCGCGCCCCTCTCGTCCGCAATAGCGCGTAGGGACCGCGTTGGCTTTACGTGGAAATACGCATCTCGTGATTACAACCTCGCCAATCCCGCGTTGGTTCAGCTGTCAAACGTATTCTAGTCAGATGGTTGGTGCTCCTGTGCTTCTTGCTTGGTCGATCCGCAATTGTTGGATCGCCGCATCAAGATGCGCCGCTGCGATGGTTGCCCCAATCCGATCCAGCGATGCCAATTGCTGCTCAAGTACAGTCAATATCGGCGCGATTTCAGCAATGCTGAATCGGGCATTTTGTCCCTCGTTCAATGTGTTTCCCCAACTCATTATCCCGTTGAAAACCTATAGGTTGTCAACGTTTGTGCCTTTGTGGCTTGGCGCAGGGTATCGCCCTAACAGCTTATGGAAATCTACAGAGGGAAAATACGTAGTTTCAGGCGGGTACGTGGGGCAGAGCTGTCCCGTTTCGGGAATGCTTCTACTGAGCGAAACGTTCTGACAAGGCCATCATCGCCAGCGCAGCCTTTGCTGCCTCTCCGCCCTTGTCTTTCTGGGCCGGGTCGGCACGTACGTGCGACTGTTCCTCGTTCTCTGTCGTCAGGATGCCATTCCCGATAGGAATTCCGTCCATCGTCAATGCCATGATGGCGCGAGCGCTTTCTCCAGCGACGATCTCGAAGTGATAGGTCTCGCCGCGAATGACGACGCCAATGGCGACGAAGCCGGCATAATCCCCGCTTTCAGCGGCAAGCGCGATCGCGCCAGGAATTTCCAAAGCCCCAGGAACCGTGAGGACTTCAGCTTCGTGACCAGCCGCTTCTATGGCGGCTTTCGCACCGGCGATCAGCATATCGTTCAAGTGCGCGTAGAAGCGCGCTTCGACTATGAGAATACGGGCCATGTTTGGATTACTCCGGAATAGGTTTGTGATCGGTAATGGTCAGGCCAAAGCCTTCAATGGCGACAAGATCAGGGCGCGAGTTGGAAAGCAAGATCATGTCGTGGACCCCAAGGTCTGCGAGGATCTGTGATCCGATGCCAATGTTTCGGATTTCTTCGTCCTGCGTCCATTCTCCGCTCGATCCAACGCGTCCGGTGAGGATCACGATGACGCCAGAGCCATGTTCGCCAATGGCGCTCATCGCGCGCTGGAGAGTGCGTTTGCGAGGCCCGGGTTGCCCAAGGACATCGTCAAACACTGAGATCGGATGAACCCGAGCGAGGGTGGCCTCACCAGGGGTGACATGCCCTTTTTGCAGTACGTAGGCTTCGTTGTCCGAAATGCTGTTGCGATAGGTAATCAAACGCCACTGCCCGCCATAGTCGCTTTCGAATGCGCGCTCGTCGGTACGTTCGACCAGATGATCATTCCGCATTCTGTAGGCAATAAGATCGCGGATCGTGCCGATTTTCAGGTCATGCTTGCGGGCAAATGCTACCAGATCATCAAGGCGCGCCATTGTGCCGTCTTCGTTCATGATCTCACAGATGACGCCGCTTGGGTTCAGGCCAGCGAGACGCGAAATATCGACTGCCGCCTCGGTATGGCCTGCGCGGACAAGTGTTCCGCCCTTGCGTGCGGTCAATGGAAAGACATGACCTGGCGTGACGATATCATCGGCGCCCTTGGTGCTGTCGATAGCGACCGAGACCGTGCGCGCCCGGTCTGCCGCGGAAATACCGGTGGTCACGCCATCTTTCGCTTCGATCGAAATCGTGAAAGCGGTTTGCATGCTTTCCTTGTTGTTGCGACTCATTGGCTCAAGACCAAGCTCGTCGACCCGCGATTTGTCGAGCGCGAGGCAGATCAAACCCCGCCCGTAGGTCGCCATGAAGTTGATCGCTGCGGGCGTCGCCATTTGCGCCGGGATGATCAGATCGCCTTCGTTTTCGCGATCTTCGTCATCCACAAGGATGTACATGCGGCCATTGCGGGCTTCGTCGATGATTTCTTCTGCACCGACGAGAACGGGTCGATCATCGTTGGCGTCCAGGAATGTCTCGAGTTTGGCGAGCGTTTCGGTTGTGGGGTTCCAGTCGGCTTCGGTCGCATCTCGCAATGTGTTGGCGTGAAGACCGGCGGCGCGGGCAAGACCTGCCTTAGTCATTTCACCTGATGTGACGAGATCGCGGACGCGTGTGATTGTTGATGTGCTCATAGTTGCCATATATCACATCAAAATGTGATGGCAAGCTATCAGTCTTGATAGATGTGACAGAAAACGAGCTCCACGTGTGCGGGAATTGCCCGCCGAGATGTCAGAAAGACATCAGCAGAGTTCCATCGACGCCATGGAATTTGACTTCCTCTTTGTACTTCTTGCTCTTTTTGGGGTCAGGCACAGCACGCATGCGAGGATCGCTAAAGTCGGTTCGGATCAGCCTGTTGGTCACGCGTGACGAAACTTTCCAGGTCCCGGCGTCTGACAGAGACTTAGCCCGAGCAGCGCCGCCAATACTGCCACCGAACGCACGGGTTCCTTCTCCCGATTTGAACCATTTGTGTTTGTTATATCGCCTGAAAAGATACTCGGAGACAAAGTGATTCTTGATCGCTTTTCCGTCTTTCAGCAGAAAATTCATGATGTTCTGCGGCGAACGGTACGATTTGGTGGTGAGAGTATCCTTGCCCTTGGCAAGCTTCGTTGCATCGCCAATTTCAGACATTGAAACTGGAAAACAGTCTGCGATCCAAGCCCAGGCCCGGCACTGGTCTTTGTCCACTGTTGTCATCGAAAGGTCACCGCTGCGGGCATAGAGTTCGGTGATCGGAATTTTGGTTTTCAGCTTTGCTGCGCTGATGGCGAGCCATTGCAGGGAGTGGGAATGCTCGCCGTGCTGCGCTTCCATACTGTCTTTCCAAAACAGCCGGTTCCGCAGAAAATACCCTAGCTCTTTGTCGCCACCCGTTAGCTTGAACTTCATCGGTCTGCTTGAGTCTACGGTCGCCAAATGCCCATTTGCGCAATAGAAGCCGTTTTCTGAGCCAACGACAGACAGGGCGCGGGTAAACTTGTTGGATATGCTCGGATCACGACGATAAGCTGACCACATGCGCATCGATATATGGTTCAATGCTGTTTCGAATCGGGCCGTATCACTCAAGAACTCGCATATCGTGGCATAGCCATCGAGATAGTCCTTGAGCGCGTAATCGAGCGGCCTTTTTGAGTACAGCCGCATATTATTGGTTTCGAGCGCCTTAAGCGCGGTAGCCTTGTCGTTATATTCGGTCATCACAGTCTCCAGCGATCGGGAGCTTGCGAAATCGTATCTGTTCTTTATTCGCGCTGTCCCTCACGCGACCCCGTGATTACTGTAAACGCATCGGTGATGTGCGAACAATACGAAAATCCATTTGCTGCATGACAAAAGTTCCTCGCCTGCGACTTAGAGCGATCATACATCGGTTTTCGGCTAGCATTGATCGAAGACGCTCTGGAGTTCGAACCCTAGAACTCGCTGATTAAGGCCTTGGCTGACTCCAGTTCGCTAGTTCAAGCTTTGAACCTGTCTTCAAACTAGTCATTAATCTTGCCCAAACGCCCGGAGCGATAAGCCGCTTCGACTTCTGCAATTTCGGCCTGAGAATTCATCACGAATGGGCCACGCTGAACAAAGGGTTCCGCGATTGGTTCACCCGTTACGATAACGGCGTGGCTATCGACCTGTGCTCGGATATTCAGTTTCTGATCCTTGCACAACGCCTTGGCGGCAAAAGCTTCTCCCTGGGGTATTGTGACGCATCCAGTTTCCAGAGCGACCTCAATGTGTCCGTGAACTGTGTAAATCCATTGCGAGTGGCGCGGGGAAACGTTGTGCTCGAAATGGCTGCCCGCATCGAATTTCACATCCAGGATCGTCATGGGCAAGGCAGGGGAATTGGCACCGCGCGCTGCGTTGCTTTCGCCCAAGACAATACGAACCTTTGCGCCATTTCTCCCGACCAATGGCATATCACCAGCTTTGACATGAAGTGTCTGCGGAGCATCGCTTTTCATACAAGCGGGCAGATTTACGAACATTTGTAAGCCATGTGCTGTCGCGCCAGTTACGGGTTTTTCGTCGTGAACCGCGCCGCTGCCTGCCTTGAGCCAATACAGATCGCCCGGCATCAGATTTATGTCATTGCCCAGCGAATCCCGGTTGTTGAATGCCCCTTGGCTGTCCTCGAACAAGACGGTCACTGCTGACATTCCGGCGTGGGGGTGCGCGCCGAAGGTTGGCTCGGTCATGGTGTAGTGATCGACCATCACCAGCGGGTCCATCAGACCTCCAAACATGGCGTGTTTAAAACTGAGTGCTCGAAAACCGGATCGGATCGAAAAAGGCTGACCCGCGACAGGAGCGGAAGTGCAATCCGGCACGTGCTGGTTATTCTCGACTGCTGGCATAATTGAGGATGATGCTTCGCCCTGCATTTTCAGTTCTCCGTTCGACTTGATGCCTAACGATTAGGCTCGTCGAGGGCGTAACTCTTGCCGAACCCTGCCAGATTGTTGGCATCTTGCGCCAATCGGGCGTTTGAAGGATCTAGTGGACCCTGAAGGGTTCTTGGGTGAACCTGCGCTTTCAGTCCTCTATGCCGAGAAACCGGAACGTCTGGCCCAGCGTATTGAACGCGCCATGTGCCAAGATCAGCGGGATGATATTGCGCTTTCCGAACCAAAGGTAAAAGACGCCAAAGGCAAATCCTCCTGCGCCCGTGACAAACGCGCCATGCCATCCTTGATAGTAGGCATGACGAAAGCCGAAAAAGACCGATGAAATCAGCAAGGCGATAATATCCGCGCGCAGGCCGCCACCCAAACCTTCGCTGGCATTGCTGATAATGAAAGCCCGAAACAGAAGCTCTTCAAAGAATGAGCCGTGCGTCCAAACCAGAAACATGATCATGGCGTAGGCAACCAGATTTCCCTCGACATGTGAGAAGCGATCACTCGTACCTATGTCTGCGAAAAATTGATCAGCAAGCAGCACCATAAGTTGGGTGCAAACAAGGAAGAACGCCATGGTCAGTAGAGTAAGGCCAAGCGTCCTGATCCAGCTTTCAGGCCAGCGAAAGCCAAGATCGCCCCAGCTGCATCCGCGATGCCAAAGCAATAATGTGGCTACAATCATCGCGCTAAGTGTTGATGCAGGACCGGCGTAGAGTTGGGTGATTGGGAGCAATGCTTGTTTGACGGCAACCATTGTCACCACAACCAGAGCCAAGTCGCGCAAGGCGATTAATCGGTCTTTGGACTGCGGCTGATCCATTTGTGCGTCGCCACTTTCTTGAACCTGTGACATCCGGCTTTCCACTATGTTTGGCCCCGTGAGGCACGGCGTTTGCGAAGCAACATGTTCAAACCCGCGCCAGTCAGGATGATGAGAACTCCACCAGCAAAAACCGCAAGCGCTGTAGGCAATCGCGACGCGAATGTCAGACTGTCAACGTTACCGGTCTTCCAGAACACCCATTCACCCGCCAGCTCAGTCGCCAACATCGGACTGCCGGTTGAGAGAATGACAATTCCATCGCCAGAAGCTGGGTCTAGCCGCGCGGCCGTGTTGATGGCGGGCTCATTGCTGCCATCATGGCCAATGATATGTCCGCCGGCATTGTTGGGTGCGTAGAGCATCGTGCCTAGTCCCCAAATGTCTGCGCCCATTTCAGAGGCGTGAGGCTTACGCAGTAGGTCCATAGTTGCGGGTAACAGGACAGGGTTTGATTGCGTTGGGGCTTGCGCCATTACAAACTTGCTCAGGTCCTCAGAAGTGGTGAACAAGGATGTGGCGGCGAGAGCCGTATACCAGCGGAGAGGTTCGGCTGTTCCTGCGGTATTGAAATTCTCTGCCAGGCCAAGCTCTTGCGCCCTCGCATGATCGAACGTGGTTCTCTCCATACCCAGGGGAACAAAGATCTTCTCATTCATATATTCGGGGAAGGGCTTGCCAGAAACTTCTTCGATCAGGAGTTGAAGCAAAGTGTAGCCGCCCCCTGAATAGGCAAAACCTGAGCCTGGCTCGCTGCCAAGCAAAGTTTTCCCATCTTTGCCTGGAGATGCATCCGCGGCCTTGGCCAAGGATGCCTCTAGCGATTGGCGATCCTGCGCTGTGTCGAAACCGTCATAGCCAAGGCCATCTGTCAGACCGGCAGTGTGGCTTAGTAAACGCCTCACTGTGACCTCTGATGCATCAAATTTGGATGCGGGAAGCTGCCAGCGCGAGAGATAGCCCGAGACCGGTGCATCCAGGTCTACGCGCCCCTCTTCAACCATGGCCATAACTCCCCACGCTGTCAGCCATTTACCGAGCGAGGCAACTTGGTAGACGCTTTGGCCATCAACTTTGGCGCCTTGTGAATGGTGGAATGAGCTCACTGTCTTGCCACCTTCGATCAGCATAAAGCTGACATTGACGGAGTTGTTCTGCTTAATGAGCTCTCTCGCCGCCGTTGCAAACCCGATCGGCTTGCCTGGCTCTGCGATACGAGCATGGCCCCAACCTTGGTCCAGACCGGTCAATACGATGCCGCCCCACATGGCTATCAAGACGGTCAGAATGAAAGGGGCTTTCACATACTTCATGACTAGACCTGTCCGCTTGTGATCAGCGTGATCGCAGCGATGATGTAGAGCCCTGAGGTCACGATGCTGCCGAATGATCGTGCATGATTAAGCTGCGTCCATGTCCGGGTGTATTTTTCCCAGTAAACCCGTGCATCGAGACTGTCGTGTTCGAACTGAGCGAGCGCATTGTTCATCGGAACATTGCCAAACATCGTCACCAGAAAGACGCTGGCTAGATAAACCAAAGACGCGAGGACGAGTGTCACCAACGCTTCACCTTCGAACACAAGAAGGCTGTAGACTGCAAAGATAGCCGAGAAGGCAGCGATTGAGAGGATTCCAGCGACGAACTGCGTTTTGATCACATCGCGATTAATGTTCTGCATCGCTTCGATCCCGCCAACCGGCGCAGTCTTCTTCAGAGCGGACATGATGAATTCGGAGAATGCGGAAAAGGTGCCTCCGACAATCGCGCTCCAGAGAGCGAGGAAAAGAGCGAAATAGAGCGGCCATT
>JBCBHD010000045.1:0-14253 GCA_038526115.1 Pseudomonadota bacterium
TCAGGACAGACTGCAAACCTACAGGACAGCGAACGCCGATTTGCGTCGACAAATTCTTGATGGGCTCGAAGTGAACCCACCTTCGGCAGAAGATGTGGAAGCGGCATTTCTACAAGGGCCGCGAGCCATTGATGTCGAATGGTTTGCCAGCGCTAAAGATCTTGAAAAGCTGTTCGTATCGCTGGATCAAGGAACCGACAGCCAAGCTCTGAACATTATGGCAGTCAATTCCGGGTTGAAGCCAACGGTGAAAGAGAAATGGGCCTATGTCGGCTTTAAGGGCGGGTCAGAGCCCGGTGTCCTGAATTTCACCTGGCTCCTGAAAGATGAGACCGGAACCAGACACCTGCTTGTCCTCAGTTGGAGTAATCCGGTTGCCAACGTCGATGAGGAAAAACTGCTGTTGCTGGCTGAACGCATTCTGCTGCTACCTCGCTAAATCGACGGTACACGCCCCCTTGCGCCCCAGCCCCGTCCTCCGTATCGCGGGCAGCGAAAAATCAGTTTCGTATCCAGACTATTCGAAGGGCACACATGACAGATCAGCAGCGTTTTGAAGGCACAGGCTCGTACATTGCCACCGAAGATCTCAAAGTGGCTGTTAACGCTGCCGTGACACTGCGTCGCCCGTTGTTGGTGAAAGGTGAACCTGGCACGGGTAAGACCGTTCTGGCTCACGAAATTTCAAAGGCCATCGGTGCGCCTCTGATCGAGTGGAACGTGAAGTCCACCACAAAGGCGCAGCAGGGCCTGTATGAATACGATGCCGTGGCCCGTCTGCGCGATGGCCAACTCGGCGAAGAGCGCGTTCACGACATCCGTAACTACATCAAGAAGGGCAAGCTCTGGGAAGCCTTCACCAGTCCCGAACTGCCAGTCCTGCTTATCGATGAGATTGATAAAGCGGACATCGAATTCCCGAACGATCTGCTTCAGGAACTCGATCGCATGAGTTTCGACGTTTACGAAACACAGGAACGCATCGAGGCGAAAGAACGCCCTATTGTTGTGATCACGTCCAACAATGAGAAGGAACTGCCAGATGCTTTCTTGCGCCGCTGTTTCTTCCACTACATCAAGTTCCCTGATCGCGACGTAATGCAATCGATCATTGATGTGCACTTCCCCGATATCCAGAAGGCTCTCGTGAAGAAGGCGATGGATATCTTCTATGAACTTCGTGAAGTGCCGGGCCTGAAGAAGAAGCCCTCAACAAGCGAGCTGCTGGATTGGCTGAAGCTCCTGCTCAATGAAGATATGCCGCTGGAAGTGCTGCAAGACAGCAATCCGAACAGCGCAATACCGCCGCTGCATGGTGCGTTGCTGAAAAACGAGCAGGATGTGATGCTGTTCGAAAGGCTTGCTTTCATGGCACGCCGAAACCCAAGCTGATCGCTCTTTAGTCTAGGCTGTACGCCAGTTCCAGATCACCCCAGCGGCGCCCTTTTATTACCAAGGGGATATAGACATTGCGAACCACTAGGTACTTCTCGCCATCGCCTTCCTGTCGGTAAACCGCCATCATGTAGGGCGCGTTGCTTGATTTTGCTTTCCGATCAATTGGTTCGAGGATGATCCTGCCATTCCGGCAATACTTGGTATCGTGCGTCAAATCGCCAGTTGGTGCCTGCGAGTATTCGCTTACCTGAGTCGGGATGAAGCCATTTACGTCTGTGCAAGCAGACGCGATGACCCGCTGGTCATTCGCTGTGGTGGACTCGAATATTGGCCGCCAGTTCGCATCTGACCAATCCGACAGTTCAGTACGGAAGAGCGGAGGGTTGCTCCCCACTACTGGTTGATAGCCATGGTCAAACAAAGCGCTCTGCGAGAGAACACCATCGCCAATCGCAGCTTCAGTAAGCGCAGCGATTTCAGCAGCGATTTCCTGAGCCTTTTCGACCATGGAGCTGTCTTCCGGGCTAAGACCGGCCTGCACAATCCGGTCAAACATTTCACTGGCGGTCATTTCCAGTTCGCCCATGCGAGAATGCGCGCCTTCGAGTTGCCCCTCATTGGTCCGCGCCGCTGCATCATAACTGGTCAAAACCCGTTGAACGGAATCTACGTGACCGCTGATCGTGCCGGTTGAACGGGCAATCACATCATTTTGCTTGTCGACTTCTTCAACAAGCTCGCCGACGCTCACGATCGTGTTCTCAATCCGTGCAACAGATGCTTTCGCGTCGCCGCTCGCTTGGGCACCTGCCTCGATCCGCCCGATGACCGTGCTGGCCTCTTCGCCAAGCGCTTCTACCGTCTGGGTAATCTCTTCCGTCGCTTTGCGAGTGTCATTTGCGAGGCTTTTCACTTCGCTGGCGACGACAGCAAATGTGCGCCCGGCATCGCCTGCACGCATCGCCTCTATGGTGGCATTCAAAGCAAGTATGTTGGTTGTTTCGGCAATATTATCGATATCCTGCGCGCTGCGTCGCACCTGCTCAATTGCAGCCGAAAAGCTGGTCACATGCTGACCGAGCGTATCGACCAAGCCAAGCAATGAATTGATCTGTGCGAGGGATGATTGGATCAAGGATGTCCCTTCACCCAACCGTTCAATCGCACGCTCGGACAAAAGCCGCGCTTCATCGCTCGCTTCAGAGACCTTGACCTGATCTGCTTCCAGAGCGCTTACAGTGCCACGCAAAGCTTCATGCTCTTCGCGCAGTTTCTCAGAAGACTGGATCACGGCCTCGACAACACCGGCCACATCTGTGCAGCCTACTGTCACCGCCCCGCAGCTTTCCGGAATTTTTTCCAGTGCTGTGGCAGTGCTGGTGTCGATCGCGATTGGTTTCATGTGCGGCCCCTGTCGTATGACTTTGGGTAGTAAGCAGAGATGGTTAGCGAAGGCTTAAGCTGCCCTCGGCCATCTGCCATTTTCGGGGCTGGAAAGGTCGCTATTGCGTCGCTACACCACGCTCATGTTTTTCAACTTCATAGACGAACTGCGCGAAGCGGGTATCGGAGCCAGCTTCAAGGAACATCTCACTCTCCTTGAAGCTTTGGATAAAGAGGTGATCGAGCAATCGCCTGAAGCGTTCTATTATCTGTCACGCGCTACCTTCGTGAAAGATGAAGGGCTGCTCGATCGATTCGACCAGGTGTTTCACAAAGTCTTCAAAGGGATAATGTCCGACTATGGCCAGAATCCCGTCGAGATCCCTGAGGATTGGCTGAAGTCTGTCGCCGAGAAGTTCCTGTCCGAAGAGGAAATGGCCGAGATCGAGAAGCTTGGCGATTGGGACAAGATCATGGAGACGCTGAAAGAACGTCTCGCCGAGCAGGAAAAGCGCCATGAAGGCGGAAACAAATGGATCGGCACCGGCGGCACATCACCATTTGGCAATTCCGGGTACAATCCGGAAGGCGTGCGTATCGGCGGGGAGAGCAAGCACAAGCGCGCCATTAAGGTCTGGGAGAAGCGCGAGTTCAAGAACCTCGACAACACAAAAGAACTCGGGACGCGCAACATCAAGATGGCTCTGCGCCGGTTGCGGAGGTTCGCACGAGAAGGCGCGGCAGACGAACTCGATATCGATGCGACGATTGAAGGAACCGCGAAGCAAGGCTGGCTTGATATCCAGATGCGTCCGGAACGGCACAACGCTGTAAAACTCCTGCTGTTTCTGGACGTTGGCGGTTCGATGGACCCATTCATCAAACTGGTTGAAGAGCTGTTCAGCGCGGCAACAGCAGAATTCAAGAACCTTGAGTTCTTCTACTTCCATAATTGCCTTTATGAAGGTGTGTGGAAGGACAACCGTCGTCGTTGGCAGGAACGCACCAAGACGTGGGATATCCTCCACAAATATGGGCATGATTATAAAGTCATTTTCGTCGGGGACGCTGCCATGAGCCCCTATGAAATCACCCATGCCGGTGGGTCAGTCGAACACATGAATGAAGAAGCCGGAACAGTGTGGATGGACCGGGTAACCAACACCTATCCCGCGACGGTCTGGCTCAACCCTGTGCCGGAAAAGCAGTGGGGGTATTCTCAGTCGACCAAGATGTTGAAGCAATTGGTTGGAGACCGCATGTATCCGCTAACTCTGGACGGTCTTGACGACGCAATGCGAGAGCTAAGTCGCAAACAGGGCCACTAACCCCGATTGGTTCGGGCCGTGATAGTGTGATACACAGCGGGCAATCAGGAGGGTTCTATGCGCATTGCGGTATTTGTCATTACAGCCTGTTCGCTGATCGCTGCGCCAGCATCGTCTGAAGATGAAACCATAGCGACGCCTCTAGGCAATCCGGCGTATTCCGATCCTGCAGCGCCTTGGAAAACAGTTTCCGACGCAAAGAATGAGGCAGTCCTCGAACAATTCAGAGGTGTTCAGCTTCCGTCTCAGGATGATGAGAGCTGCCAGGACCGTATCACCAAGGCCCGTGAACTGTTCGGTCAATCACCATTGTTGAAACGCGACCCGGCCTCCCCGGACAAGCCCCATCTGATTTATGCGGTGGATCGCCGTCAGGATGGGTGCTCGGTTATAGTCATGAAGGGCGCGCCCGATGACATCCGCCCACTCCCCTCTCCTATGACTGGTGCGCCGCTTCTCCTTCCAGCGGACGCGGCAGAAGAGTAAGGCTGGCGTCAAAGCATGTGCGCTGTCATAAACCCCTGACGGGGTGGACAAGAGATGACTGACGTACCGATCGGAAAGCGCGCAGCGCCTGCCCGGCTAGAACCCGGAACAATCCTCAACAACAACTACCGTATCGAACGCGCCATCGGTGAAGGTGGCATGGGCAAAGTCTATCTCGCTTCAAACACCTTTATCGAAGAGGATAAAGTCGCGATCAAGGTGATCCGGTCCGAACAGATGCACGATGAACTGGTGCGCGAAATGTTCGGCAAGGAAGTGCGCGCCATGGTGCGATTGCAAAATCCTCGTCTGGTATCCTATCGAACGTTTGCCCATGATCCGGAGCTGGATCTGAGTTTTGTTGTCACTGAATTCATTGACGGTCCAAGTCTCGAAAAGCTGATCAAGGGCGGCCAACGCTTCAGTTCCGAAGAGCTCCTGACCCTGCTTGGAGAAGTCTGCATCGGCTTGCGCGCTGCGCATAAGGCCGGAGTGGTTCACCGCGATCTCGCGCCCGACAATATCCTTCTGGAAGACGGGGGCATCGATCGCCCCAAAATTATCGATTTCGGCATCGTGAAAGACACTTTGTCAGGCGAAACGATCGTCGGCACTGGTTTCGCTGGCAAGCTCAACTTTGTAGCTCCTGAACAGCTGGGCGAACCTGAATATGAAATCGGCCCTTGGACCGACATTTACAGTCTCGCCCTCGTAGTTCTGGGTCTGGCAGCGGGCCAGGAAGTCGATATGGGCCACACACCCGGAGCAGCAATCCGGAAACGGCACGAACCGATTGACCTGTCGGCTGTTGAACCGAAACTCCGCGGGCTCTTGTCCGATATGCTCGCCACGCACCCAGACCATCGCCTTCGTTCAACCGAGGAAGTGATGGCACGCGTGGAGCAGATCATGCGCGGCGAACAGGAGGAGGAACCCTGGCCCGAAGACACCGACAAAACCGTCATGATGTCCGCTGAAAGTTTCAACGCGCTCTACCGGCCAGATCCATCGCCAGAACCGACTTCCCCACCAGAGCCAGAGCCGCTGGTTCAGCAAAAAGCGGACGTACACCCACTCTTCCAGGAACTCGCCGAACAGCCCATGGCTGAGGCTGACGAGGATGAGGCCCTTTGCGAAGCGGAACCAGATGCCGACTACGAAGACGAATATGACGATGAGTATTACGAAGAGCCGCCCAATCAAACTGTCGGCAATGTCATCCTGCTTGTGATCCTCGTTGCCGGTCTGGCCGCCTTGGCACTGTTCGCTGGGACCTATTTTGGCGGCTACGCCTCTGCGCCGGAAGACCGGCTTGAAGAGTTAACCGGCGACAGCTGATTTCAATACAACAGGTGCGGCTTCACAGTTGCAATCCAAGCCGCCTCATCATGCGCGGCCTGGCTGTCCAAATCATGCGGTTTCGCGCTCGGATCATCCACCCATTCACGTAGGCCAGGCCCACCGTTGATGACATCAATCGCAAGCCGATCGAGCTCGTACTCATAGGGGAAATCACGCCATAGATCGTATGAAGAGTACAGGGTTCGAATGGCCTTGAAAGCCAGCGCCTGCATCCTCCACGGCTTGAAGGAATCGTGATCGTAATGCGGCCCCTCCGCGTGGACCATCAATGCATTACAAAGGGTTCCTGAGTGTTTGTGAAAAGTCGGTTCAAACCAGCATTCGCGGATCGCAGCGCCTTCCAGCCACTCTGGAGCGTATCCTTGCATCTCGGCAAGGACAGCTTTGGCATCAATGTCAGGCGCACCGAATAGCACTTCGAGTGGACGCGTTGTCCCTCGCCCTTCAGACACTGTCGCGCCTTCGATCATCACAGTTCCGGCATAGCAACGGGCCATGTTGACGCTTGCGGCGTTCGGGCTGGGATTGATCCATATGCGCGAAGTTGGCCAGCCATGCCCTTCCCCGTTCGGGTCCCAGCCCTCCATGGCCACCACGCGATAGCTCACATCAAGTCCGAAATGCGCAACAAACCACTGGCCCATTTCACCCAGCGTCAAGCCGTGACGCATCGGCATGGGCGCGGCGCCGACGAAACTCTCATGACCGGGAATGAGCATCGTGCCTTCAACAGGGCGACCGGCGGGGTTTGGACGATCCAGCAACCAAACCTCTTTGCCGTGCTTCGCGGCTTCTTCCAGCAAGTAAAGTAGCGTAGTGACAAACGTGTAGATGCGGCAGCCGAGATCTTGCAGATCGAACAGGAACACATCTGCGCTCGACATCATCTGCCCAGTTGGCCGGCGCACCTCACCATACAAAGAGAAGACAGGGATATTGTACTGCGGATCAAGCTCGTCCGCCGTCTCCACCATATTGTCTTGCTTGTCGCCCTTCAGTCCATGCTGGGGGCCAAACGCACTGGTGACATTTACGCCGGCGGCCACCAGAGCATCCAGACTGTGGGTCAGATCTCCAGTCACACTGGCGGGATGCGCGACGAGCGCTACTCTTTTGCCTTTCAGGGCTGAGAGCAAATCCGGATCGGCTAACAGGCGGTCTATTCCAAACTTCATGTGCGCAGAGTTGGATCAGCCTCGCAGCAAAGGCAATGGTGTTTGCGCAGGAGTATGCCTATATTGTCCTGATGGATTGGACAGTCGCACTTTTTGCCGCCGCTTGGGCGATTGTTCTCGGTGGAGCCGGCGGACTTCTCACGGAAATTGGCGGTTGGTATCGTGACCTGAAAAAGCCGAGCTGGCAGCCACCCGATTGGCTGTTTGGTCCGGCATGGACCGTAATCCTCGGCCTGTCAGCTTGGAGCCTGTATCTCGCATGGACCGCTGCGCCAACACAGGCGGATCGCATGTTTGTCGGCATCCTGTTTGCCGCCAACTTTGTCTTACATCTGGCGTGGTCGCCGCTGTTCTTCAAAAGCAAACGACCCGATTGGGCTGTAGCTGAGAACATCCTTTTGTGGCTGTCTGTGCTCTCACTGTGCGCATTCTTGCCGGCCTATTCCGCTCTCGCGGGATGGCTTAACGTGCCTTACATCGCTTGGGTCAGCTTTGCGTTCTTGCTGAACTGGAAAATTGTGCAGTTGAATGGCCCATTTTCGGGCAATGCCACAGAGATCTAGCGTTCCACGATCATTTGACGGCAGGCTTCTGAATGAAAATCAGGCTTGCCCGGTCCAAAGGCCAGAGCCCAATACTGCAATGCCCCATCCGCGTGCTCGACAACAGCGTTGAGCGCAACTTGCGCAGGTGATGGGAGATCAGCTGCGACGCTTGCCTTCAAGATAAGCCCAGAATCCGTTCGTGAGCAGGATAGAGCAATGGCATCGACCGGGGCATCGCGCATCCCTTCACGAAAGCTGTCGAAATCATAAGCCGCCCATCGCCCTGACGGCGACAGATTAAACTCGCGATAGGACTGGCCTCCGATTGGTTGCCAGAACACTTCGAAACAGCTCGTTTTCCATAAGTTATCTGTGCGCTCGGACGGCCCGACTTCCGGCAGGCTTATGGCAGAAACCGTTCCGTCAAACCTGAACTCTGCATCAAAGCCTGTCTGGGTCGCTGTTATCGAAGCGGTGACGGCACGGATCGGTCCGAGGTCACAGGTCTGGTGAAGCATAAGTGGGTGCATGTGTTCGCTATCGCCAAGAGCATCGCGACACGCAACCAAGGCGTTTGCACCCTTCCCCCGTCCTGTTCGCGCTGTTAAGCGCCGCGACCATGTCAGACGCTTTCGAATCCGATCTGCTGCGCTTACTCGAAGAACGCGGCCATCTGCACCAAATCACCGATGCTGGAGCACTCGATGCGCTCGCGGCCAAGCAAATTGTGACCGGTTATGTCGGTTTTGATCCGACCGCTTCCTCGCTGCATATCGGCAATCTAGCCTCGATCATGCTGCTCAAGCGTTTGCAGCAAGCCGGACATCGTCCGATTGTGATCATGGGCGGCGGCACAGCAAAGGTCGGCGATCCATCAGGCAAGGACGAAACGCGGCAACTGCTCACTGAGGAACACCTTGCCGCCAACATTGCCGGGATCAAAGGCAGCTTTGAGCGGATCCTGCATTTCGATGACAGCTCGACTGGCGCTCTTTTGATCAACAATGACGATTGGCTGAGCAAGCTCGGCTATGTCGATATGCTGCGCGATGTTGGCCCGCACTTCACGATCAATCGGATGCTCACCTTCGATTCCGTAAAGTTGCGCCTGGATCGCGAACAGCCGCTAAGCTTCCTCGAGTTCAACTACATGATCATGCAAGCCTACGATTTCCTAGTGCTTGCGCGTGATTATGACTGCCGTCTGCAACTCGGCGGGAGCGACCAATGGGGCAATATCGTCAACGGCATTGAGCTTAATCGCCGGATCGATGGTCGCGAGGTTTACGGTTTCACGGCACCTTTGATCACCCGCGCTGACGGCGCAAAGATGGGCAAATCGGTAGACGGCGCAATCTGGCTCAATGAAGATGCCCTGCCAGCGTACGATTTCTGGCAATATTGGCGGAACACCGATGACCGAGATGTCGGCAAGTTCCTGCGTCTTTTCACGGATATGCCGCTGGATGAGATCGCACGGCTCGAAAAGCTCGAAGGTGCCGAAATCAACGACGCCAAGGTTGTTCTAGCCAATGAAGTAACGCGAATGGTGCGCGGTGACGAGGCTGCAGTTGCGGCCGAAGCCACAGCGCGTGACACGTTTGCCGGTGGCGGCGCTGGGGAAGACTTGCCCACCTTGGCTGTTGGCTCAGATGGCTTGAGAATTGGTGCCGTGCTTACCGAAATTGGTTTCACCGCGTCCAATGGTGAAGCCAAACGCAAGCTCGCGGAAGGGGCTGTGAAGCTCGATGGCGAGAGCGTCTCAGACCCAGGCTTTGTTGTCCTGCCCGATGAGGGTTCAAGTGTGAAACTCAGTCTCGGCAAGAAGAAGCATGGCATTATCACGCGCTAACGCGTGAGCCTCTTGTCGCGCAGTCACCACACATTTCCTAGACTGGCGCAGCGACCAAGCAATTGGCCGCAAGGTTACTGAACTGTCCCACGCGCTTTACCAATTATCAGCGTTTCTGGCCCATTAGGCAAAGAACTCGGAAATAATAGGAGGGTCGGGGACTGTGTCTGCCGGAGCAAACCTGAGTGTAACTGATATGCGCCGTGCGGCGCGCCACCCCGTGGATTTCCCGGTGATTGCCGAGCACCATGTGCATGGCGACATGAACCTGCATGTCTCCAATCTGTCTGCGCATGGCTTCATGGTGGACGACGGATCCAACCTGAACCGCGGCGACCGGGTCATCATCCGTCTGCCTGTCGTTGGACGCATCGAGGCCTATGTTATCTGGACGCGCGACAACCGTGCTGGATTCCAGTTTGAACGCATCATCCGCCTCGACGATTTTGTGTCCATTATCGACACTTTGCAGCCCAACCCTCGCCTGCGCCGCAACCGTTAAGACAAGCTAGGCTAACCGACAGCGAAACTTCGCTGTCTTGGCAGAGCGCGTTGCGGCTGCCATTGCCCCTCGCGTGAACACACCCACGCATACGCATCCATTCCAGATTCCTAATTTCCGTGCGTACTGGACGGCGCGTCTTACGATGACGCTCGCGCAGTATGCGATGCTGCTGGTGATTGGCTGGCAAGCCTACAACCTTGCTCGCGATAGCGGAATGAACATTGCAGAAGGATCAGGCACACTTGCTCTGATCGGCTTGTTGCAGTTCCTGCCATTATTTGTCCTCACACCGTTCAGCGGACTGGCTGCGGACCGGTTTGACCGACGCACTGTCGGATTGATGACCATCCTGCTGCAACTTGTCTGTGCGGGAATCCTCGCTTGGTTCAGCTGGGCCGATGCCATGAGCGTGCCACTGCTGTTCGGCATCTCGGTCTTGCTCGGTATCGCTCGCGCCTTCGCTGGACCAGCGCTCTCATCTCTCGCACCAAACCTTGTCCCGAAAGAGATCTTGCCGACAGCGATCGCTTTGTCTTCGATCTCATGGCAAGCGGGCGCGTTAGTTGGCCCGGCGATTGGCGCAGTTCCCTATGCCATTGCGCCTGCCCTTCCCTATGTCATTGCAACCATTTTGTTTGCTATTTCAGCCGCAGCGTTGCTTCAAATTGGCAAGGTTCCCCAACCAATCATGCGCAAAGATCAGCGCCCGATCGGTGCCATTGTCGACGGCTTGCGGTACGTTGTTCAAAACAAGATGGTTCTCAGCACGATCACGCTGGATCTGTTCGCCGTGTTTCTCGCCGGAGCCAATGCAATGATCCCGGTTTTTGCGCGCGACATCTTGCAAACCGACGAATTCGGCCTCGGTATGTTGGCGTCAGCGACTCCGGCCGGTGCCTTGATGACGGCGATCTTCTTTTCAGTCCGGCCTCTGAGAACGCAGGTGGGTCCAAAAATGCTTGGCGCCGTTGGCGTATTCGGCGTCGCAACGATCGTCTTCGGGCTGTCGACCAGCTTGCCGTTAAGCCTCGCCATGCTTTTCGTTATCGGAGCAGCCGATATGTTCAGTGTTTACGTGCGCCAATCATTGATCCAGCTCCACACACCGGATGGTAAACGCGGCCGGGTATCATCAGTCAGCATGATGACCATCAGCGCGTCCAACGAAGGGGGCGATGCATTCTCTGGTGGGCTCGCATTCCTCATTGGCCCAGTCGCAGCAATCGTTGCAGGAGGTGCAGGTGCGCTTGTAACCGTTTTGCTCTGGAGTCGAATATTCCCCGTATTGCGAACAACGAAGAGCTTCGATCCACCCGCAGATCTGCTAGAAGACGACGAACAGAGACATCCCCAGGAGGCCTGATATGAAAGCTGCAAATATCCTCGAGACCATTGGCAACACTCCCCATATCCGCCTTGCGCGGTTGTTTCCTGATCATGAAGTCTGGCTGAAATCGGAGCGTTCCAATCCCGGCGGTTCGATCAAGGATCGCATCGCGTTGGCGATGGTCGAAGATGCTGAGCAGGCGGGCAAACTTGCTCCTGGCGGTACTATTGTGGAGCCGACCAGCGGCAATACTGGCATTGGCCTTGCCATGGTTGCCGCCGTGAAAGGCTACAAGCTTGTTCTCGTGATGCCCGAAAGCATGTCGATCGAGCGCCGCCGCTTGATGCTCGCTTACGGCGCAACCTTTGACCTGACGCCTAAAGAGAAGGGTATGAAAGGCGCGATTGAACGCGCAACCGAGATTGTCGAGAGCACGCAGGGTGCGTGGATGCCAAGCCAGTTCGATAACCCGGCAAACGTTGCAGTCCATGCCCGAACAACAGCCAAGGAAATTCTCACCGACTTTGCAGATGCCCCGGTTGATGTGATGATCACCGGCGTCGGAACGGGAGGCCACCTGACAGGCTGTGCAGAAGAGTTGAAGAAGTCATGGACCGGCCTGATGGCCTACGGCGTGGAACCGGAGCTTTCACCGGTCATCAATGGTGGGCAGCCTGGACCTCACCCGATCCAGGGTATTGGAGCCGGTTTCATTCCGGGTAACCTGCACACTGATGCCATCGACGGCGCTGTTCAGGTAGACGCTGACGACGCAAAGGAAATGGCCCGGCGCGCGGCTGCTGAAGAAGGCATGCTGATTGGCATATCTTCAGGTGCTACCCTCGCTGCAATCGCCAAGAAACTTCCGGAACTCGATGCAGGCTCTCGCGTCCTCGGCTTCAATTACGACACCGGGGAGCGCTATCTATCTGTGCCGGATTTCCTTCCAGTCGAGTAACTTGACGCCGTTGAACGTTTCAACGCAACGGCCTGCCGAACATCCAAACCATCTGTCGGATCGACATTGCAAATCGTCGGTCCGACGATGAACCGTCGCGTTTCACCAAGCATCATCCCCGCTCGCGCACTAATGTGACCAATGGGTCGCACGCCGAAGATGGAGGGTGCGATGGGATTGACCAATGGCTTTGGCTTGCTTTCCAAGGATCGCAGCAAGCCTCTACACTATCGCTTTGCGAAAAAGCAGCGACACAAAATGAACACCATGATCGCCAGCAGTTCGTTGATTTCCAACGATCCTGTGCTCGATCCAGATCAATATAAATGG
The DNA here is from genome assembly GCA_038526115.1 of Pseudomonadota bacterium. Taxonomy (GTDB): domain Bacteria; phylum Pseudomonadota; class Alphaproteobacteria; order Sphingomonadales; family Sphingomonadaceae; genus Erythrobacter. The sequence continues at coordinate 12,650 of JBCBHD010000045.1, forward strand.
AGCGGTTTGCTCTCGAAAAACTATCAGATCATCCGAAACGAAGCGCTCTCAATTCTCGAACACCGGCAAGCAATCCCTCCCCTGCGGGAAGTGTCACCGGATCACCGTCGGATCATGAAGGACAATTCATGGCAGAGCTTTTTCCTCATCGGCTACGGCCATCATATTGAAGAGAATATCGCACGTGCGCCGCGAACGGCTGCCATGCTTTCACGCATCCCTGGTCTGAACTCGGCGTTTTTTTCAATCCTTGCGCCCGGTGCCGTGATTGTTCCGCACCGCGGTGTCACCAAAGCCTTCATCACCGCACATCTCGGCCTTGTTGTTCCGAAACAGCGGGAGAACTGCTGGATGCGAATTTCCGATCAAAGGCTGACTTGGAAAGCGGGCGAATGGATGATCTTTGATGATACCTACGAACATGAGGTTAGAAACGAAACGGATGAGACCAGAATTGTACTGCTCTGTCAGGTCGCGCGCCCATTGAAGGCTCCCGGTTCTTGGTTAGCCAAGGCAACCATGAATTACATTCGCAGAAGCCATTTCGTGAAGGATGCAAAAGACAATCTCGCAGACTGGGAAACCGCCTATGCGCGCGCTGAAAAAGGAAACTTCTAAACCATCGAACTATTTGTTCAGACCAAACGTTATTTGACGCCAGTTGCAATCAATCATACCCTCCAAGGATTAGGGGACGACTATGAGAAAATTGACACTTTCAGCTGCGATTACACTTTCTTTTGCGGCTTTGACTTCAATTCCAATCGGTTTATCGGCGGAGAACACCGCGCAAGCGGATACCTGCGACGCCACCAGTCTTGATTCCGTGCCAGGTCGAGCCTGGAATGAAGCCTATGGTTGGCGATTTAACACGAGCACCGACTCAGATCCGAAGAAGCGCGCCGAGCAGAACCGTGCCAATCGTGAAGCCGCCTACACCGCTCTGGTCAAAGGGCAGTCACCGTGGCCAAGTTGGTTTACTCCATCGATTTCTGTCATCCGGCCAGGAACGCGCTTTCAGATGGCTATGAGCAAGGGGCAGCGTGACGATCAGCCCGGTGGCTTCGGTACATTCGATGAAATCGACACCGTCAATGAGGTGCGAGAGGATCTTGCGGTGTTGCTTGCGTGGAAAGCGGATGTGGACCGCATCAACACCTATGTCGTGACGGATCTAATGATGGCCCATGTGGGTCCGATTGGCCCTCAAGTTGATCCCAAGGCATGCAAGCTGTTGCCCGGCCGTTTTTCGCAGTTCGAAATGCTGGTGCGCCGCGATGACCGGATGAAATACATCAAATTCGTATCGTCCGAGAAGCTGAAGCAGCCGGATAAAGGCGCCACCAAATAGACCTTGAGAACCAACAAAAAAGAGGCCCGATCCCCCGGATCGAGCCCCTTTGTGACGAATATCATGAAGATCAGGCTGCGGTTGCAAAAGCCTCTTCTGTAAGTTTCATCATGTTCTCGCTTCCCGCTTCGAGCTTGCGACGAAGAGCGCCAGCATCCGGAAGGAAACGTTCAGCATAGTAAGCAGCCGCAGTCAGCTTGGCTTCGTAGAAGGCTGCATCTTCCGGCGAGCCCTCCAGAGCTGCCTTGGCAAC